>NZ_JBXASU010000079.1:0-34065 GCF_058809705.1 Cupriavidus sp. MPR-AND1C
GCTTGCGTGGGAGGGCGCTAGGGCGAGCCGGCCGGACAACCGCGCAGCGGTTCAGCGGCGCACCGGCTCGTCGGGGCTGGCGGTAGCGCTGGTGCTGCTGGCCGTGGCTTCTGTGGCGGCCTCGCGCGGCGTGTCCACGGTCGGCACCGGTGCGCCGGCAGCGGTACCTGGCATGGCGGCCTGGGACTCCGCCGCCAGCGTGCCGGCATCGCGCGCGCGCGCGCACGGCGGCCGACGTGGCGCCGGCGGGTGCCTTCTTTTCCAGGTGCAGTTGCCGGGTGGTCTCGGCTGGAAGGCGCTTGCCGGAGGGCAATGCGCTGACCGCGCCAGGGCGGCGCGGCACTTTCTCGGCAGCCGCGAGGTTCTTTTTCTGCTCCTCCGGCAGTTGCTGGTACTTGTTCCAGGCCTCGGCCTTCTTCTGGGCGGGCAGCGAACGTGTGATCTGGTAGTTTTCGCGCGCCAGGCGGCGCTGCTGGGGTGTCATCTTGACCCATTCGGTCATGCGGGTCTGCAGGCGCGCCTGTTCCGCGGGCGAGAACTTCTCGTATCGTTCCGCAATCTGCAGCCATTTGCGCCGGTTGAGCTCAGGGAAATTGTTCCACTCGCCTGCCAGCGGCGCGAGCACGCGCTGCTGGACGGCGTTGAGCTCGTTCCAGTTCGGGTGCGCATTGGCGATGCTGGCCGCGGGCGCGCCGCCCGGGTGGCCGCCCTGAGCCTGGCAAGTGGCCGGAACCAGGAACCAGATCGTGGCGGCGGCGGCCAGGCCGGCCAGCAGCAAGGCTGCCAGCCGCCGGCGCGGTGCGTCGGGGGTGAAGTCAGCGCCGGCCATGCCTACTGACCGCGCTTCAGGAATACGTGGAAGCCCTGATCCGCGTAGGCCGTTGGCGGGAGGTCGTCGAGCAGCATCGCCGCGTCCACATCCGCGAGCTCATCGACGCGCTTTTGCTGCTGCCAGTGGTAGATGCCCGCCAGCCCGGCGGCCAGCGCCACCAGCGTCCATACCAGCCCAAGGCGGCGCAGCCAGGAACCTGCGCGATGGAGCGCCGAGTCG
This sequence comes from Cupriavidus sp. MPR-AND1C, assembly GCF_058809705.1. Lineage (NCBI taxonomy): Bacteria > Pseudomonadati > Pseudomonadota > Betaproteobacteria > Burkholderiales > Burkholderiaceae > Cupriavidus > Cupriavidus sp. MPR-AND1C. The sequence continues at coordinate 1,052 of NZ_JBXASU010000079.1, forward strand.
TCCTCATCGAAAGAGAGCGTGGGCATTCCGGCCGAGGCCAGTTGCGGCGCGGCGACGGCGGCTTGCGCTTTCTTGCGAGACAGCGCAACCCGCCGCGCGGCGGCAAGCCGATCGGTCACATTGTCCGGCAACGCATTCGCAGAGGCATCGAGTGCCGTGCGGATATCGTGTGCCAGGCGGCGTTCGTTGATTTCTTTTTCGTTTCTGGTGCTCATAGTCGGACCCCCCGCGCTCGCAATGCCTGCGCCAGTGTGTGCGTGGCGCGGGAACAGTGCGTCTTGACGCTGCCTTCGGAGCATCCCATGACGGCAGCCGTTTCCGCGACGTCCATATCCTCCCAGTAACGCATCAGGAAGGCTTCGCGTTGACGTGTCGGCAGGCGCTGGATCTCCTGTTCGATGATGTGCATGGTCTGGGCGCGTTCCACCTTGTCGGCGCTGCTTTCCGCGGATTCGGAGCCGATCTCGGCCTCGAAAGTGTCGAGCAGGTCATTATCCTCGCCTTCGCGGTCGTCGCGCAGGTTGGAAAACAGGGTGACCCAGGTATTGCGTACTTTCTGGCGGCGGAACCAGTCGTGAATTGTGTTCTGCAGTATGCGCTGGAACAGCGGCGCGAGTTCGGCGGCGCTCTTGTCGCCGTATTTTTCGGCGAGCTTGATCATCGCGTCCTGGACGATGTCCAGGGCGGCTTCGTCGTCGCGCACCGCAAACACGGCCTGTTTGAAGGCGCGCCGCTCGACGCTGGCGAGAAAGTCGGATAGTTCCTGATCGGTTGCCATGCAGGCGGGGTACAGACGGTGGGGCCTTGGCCGGTGGAAGTGCAGGGTAGGGCTTCTTGCACGTCCAAAATGGTGGGATGCTAGCAAATAACCCCCCCGGTGACCATCCTTGTTCTCTTTTGTGGTCATTCAGGCTCAGCGTGTGGCAGGGTGTCCGAAGGATGGCAGGATGCCCTCCTGATTGAAAAACCCCGTAGACAAGCCTGGATCAATCCAGTATCGTCGCGGGTTCACACGACATCAGTGGTTGTCTCATTCGGCCGCTTATGAGGCGGTCTATCATGCAGACGCGCACCGCTTGAACCCGTGCCACAAGCCCGGCAGAGAGCATCCGAACAATTTTTTGCCGAAAATTGCAAAGGACTAAAATGAACATGCCCAGCGCGGAATTCCACGCAGACAGCAATTCATCCGCCGCACCGGAAATGATCGGGGCGGAAATTCTCGTTCACGCACTTGCCGAAGAAGGCGTCGAGTACGTCTGGGGCTACCCCGGCGGCGCAGTGCTGTATATCTACGACGAGTTTTACAAACAAAAGAAGATCGAGCACATCCTGGTGCGCCACGAGCAGGCCGCGGTTCATGCCGCTGACGGCTATGCGCGTGCGACCGGCAAGGTGGGCTGCGCCCTGGTGACCTCTGGTCCCGGCGTCACCAATGCGGTGACGGGCATTGCCACGGCCTACCTGGACTCGATTCCGATGGTGATCATCACCGGTAACGTGCCGACGCACGCTATCGGGCAGGATGCTTTCCAGGAATGCGACACGGTCGGCATCACCCGCCCCATCGTCAAGCACAATTTCCTGGTCAAGGACGTCCGCGATCTCGCCGCGACCATCAAGAAGGCGTTCTATATTGCCGCAACCGGCCGTCCCGGCCCCGTTGTCGTCGATATTCCCAAGGACGTCTCGCGTAATTCCTGCAAGTACGAGTATCCCAAGTCGATCGACATGCGCTCGTACAACCCGGTGAACAAGGGCCATTCGGGCCAGATCCGCAAGGCGCTCGCGCTGTTGCAGGGCGCCGAACGGCCGTTCATCTATGCAGGTGGCGGTGTGGTGCTGGCCAATGCCAGCGAAGAGCTGCGCCAGCTTGCCGCGCTGACCGGCCATCCGGTCACCAACACGCTGATGGGCCTCGGCTCGTTCCCCGGCACCAGCAAGCAGTTCGTCGGCATGCTCGGCATGCACGGCACGTATGAAGCCAACATGGCCATGCAGAACTGCGACGTGCTGATCGCCATCGGGGCGCGTTTCGACGATCGCGTGATCGGCAATCCGGCGCACTTCACCTCGCAGCCGCGCAAGATCATCCATATCGATATCGATCCGTCTTCCATCTCGAAGCGGGTCAAGGTCGACATTCCCATCGTGGGCCACGTCAAGGATGTGCTGCAGGAGCTGATCTCCCAGCTGCAGGCCAGCGACGTCAAGCCCAAGCGCGAGGCCCTGGCCAAGTGGTGGGAACAGATCGAGCAATGGCGTTCGGTGGACTGCCTCAAGTACGACCGCAACTCCGAGATCATCAAGCCGCAGTATGTGGTGGAAAAGATCTGGGAACTGACGCACGGCGATGCCTTCGTCTGCTCGGACGTGGGCCAGCACCAGATGTGGGCCGCGCAGTTCTACAAGTTCAACGAGCCGCGCCGCTGGATCAATTCCGGTGGCCTGGGCACGATGGGCGTGGGCCTGCCGTACGCGATGGGCATCAAGAAAGCCTTCCCCGAGAAGGAAGTGGTGACCATCACTGGCGAAGGCTCGATCCAGATGAACATCCAGGAACTGTCGACCTGCCTGCAGTACGACACCCCGGTGAAGATCTGCGCGCTCAACAACCGCTACCTCGGCATGGTGCGCCAGTGGCAGGAAATCGAGTACGACAACCGCTACTCGCATTCCTACATGGACGCGCTGCCCGACTTCGTCAAGCTGGCCGAGGCCTATGGCCATATCGGCATGCGTATCGAAAAGACGGCCGACGTCGAGCCCGCCCTGCGCGAAGCCTTCCGCCTGAAGGACCGTACCGTGTTCCTTGATTTCCAGACCGACCCGACCGAAAACGTGTGGCCGATGGTCCAGGCCGGCAAGGGCATCTCCGAGATGCTGCTCGGCGCGGAGGACCTGTAATGCGACATATCATTTCGGTCCTGCTGGAAAATGAACCGGGCGCGCTGTCGCGTGTGGTGGGCCTGTTCTCGGCGCGCGGCTACAACATCGAGACGCTGACGGTGGCCCCCACCGAAGACGCCTCGCTGTCGCGCATGACGATCGTCACCAGCGGTTCGGACGACATCATCGAGCAGATCACCAAGCACCTGAACCGCCTGGTGGAAGTGGTCAAGGTGGTGGACCTGACCGAGGGCGCGCACATCGAGCGCGAGCTGATGCTCGTGAAGGTGCGCGCGGTCGGCAAGGAGCGCGAGGAAATGAAGCGCACCGCCGACATCTTCCGCGGCCGCATCATCGACGTCACCGAGAAGACCTACACCATCGAGCTGACCGGCAACGGCGGCAAGCTGGATGCCTTCCTGGACGCCATCGACCGCGCCGCCATCCTCGAGACCGTCCGTACCGGCGGCTCGGGCATTGGCCGCGGCGAGCGCATCCTGAAGGTCTGAGCCTGATTGCAGTATCCAAGGGCGGCGCCGGCGCCGGCACTGGCCGGGCGGTGGCCGCCAACCCGACACACGAAAACGAAAGACTGAAGGAACCATCATGAAAGTGTTTTACGACAAGGACGCCGACCTCTCCCTGATCAAGGGCAAGAACGTCACCATCATCGGCTACGGCTCGCAAGGCCACGCCCACGCGCAGAACCTGAACGACTCCGGCGTCAAGGTCACCGTTGGCCTGCGCAAGAGCGGCGCATCGTGGAACAAGGCCGTCAACGCTGGCCTGCAGGTCAAGGAAGTGGCTGACGCCGTCAAGGACGCCGACGTGGTCATGATCCTGCTGCCGGACGAGCAGATCGCCGACGTGTACAAGAACGAAGTGCACGACAACATCAAGCAAGGCGCCGCACTGGCCTTCGCCCACGGCTTCAACGTGCACTACGGTGCCGTGATCCCGCGCGCCGACCTCGACGTCATCATGATCGCCCCGAAGGCGCCGGGCCACACCGTGCGCTCGACCTACGCCCAAGGCGGCGGCGTGCCCCACCTGATCGCCGTGCACCAGGACAAGTCCGGCGCCGCCCGTGACATCGCCCTGTCGTACGCTACCGCCAACGGCGGCGGCCGCGCCGGCATCATCGAAACCAACTTCCGCGAAGAAACCGAAACCGACCTGTTCGGCGAGCAAGCCGTGCTGTGCGGCGGTACCGTCGAGCTGATCAAGGCTGGCTTCGAGACGCTGGTGGAAGCTGGCTACGCGCCGGAAATGGCTTACTTCGAATGTCTGCACGAACTCAAGCTGATCGTCGACCTGATCTATGAAGGCGGCATCGCCAACATGAACTACTCGATCTCCAACAACGCCGAATACGGCGAATACGTCACCGGCCCGCGCGTCGTGACCGAGGAGACCAAGAAGGCCATGAAGCAATGCCTGACCGACATCCAGACTGGCGAGTACGCCAAGAGCTTCCTGCTCGAGAACAAGGCCGGCGCCCCGACCCTGATCTCGCGCCGCCGCCTGACCGCTGAGCACCAGATCGAAGAAGTGGGTGCCAAGCTGCGCGCGATGATGCCCTGGATCGCAAAGAACAAGCTGGTCGACCAGTCGAAGAACTAAGCTGTCATACAGCCCGACGGCCCGCCGCTACTGACGGCGCGGGCCGCAGCCGTTCAGTCATCCGCACATTTCCCCCTCGCGAGGGGTTAATCAGGCGGGGACTGAACGGCTTTTTGTTATCCTTGTCAGACTTTATCCACCAAGTAAGCATTGCATGAACTATCCTCATCCGCTGATCGCCCGTGAAGGCTGGCCGTTCCTGGCTGGCGCCTTTGTCATCTCGCTGCTGGTGCAGGTCAGCGCCGGCTTCTGGTGGGCCTTGCCGCTGTGGATCATTACACTGTTCGTGCTGCAGTTTTTCCGTGATCCGCCGCGCGCCATTCCCACCCAGCCGAACGCTGTCCTGGCGCCCGCCGATGGCCGCATCGTGGTGGTCGAGAAAACCATGGACCCGTACGCGGGCCGCGAGGCGCTGAAGATCAGCGTCTTCATGAACGTGTTCAACGTACACTCCAACCGGGTGTCCGTGGACGGCAAGGTCGAGAAGGTCGAGTATTTTCCCGGCAAGTTCGTCAACGCCGACCTCGACAAGGCTTCGCTCGAGAACGAACGCAACGCCGTGGTCATCCGCCGTGCCGCCGACGGCAAGGTGGTGACCCTGGTGCAGGTGGCCGGCCTGGTGGCCCGCCGCATCCTCTGCTACACCCGCGTCGGCGAGACGCTGTCGCGCGGCCAGCGCTATGGCTTCATCCGCTTTGGCTCGCGTGTCGACGTCTACCTGCCGGTGGATGCGCGCCCGCGCGTGACCATCGGCGAGAAGGTGTCGGCCTCGTCGACCATCCTGGCTGAGCTGGATTAATCCGGCGACGCCGGAACAGATCAGACCCACTGGAGAACAGGCATGGGTGCTTTCAACCGACGCAATAAGCGCGTTACCAATGGCAACGTGACCAACTTGCGTCCTTTTCGCCACAACCAGTTGCGTGGCAACGAGTCCGGCAATTTCGACGACGAAGCCGGGGACGATCACGACATCGAGTACGTGCGCCCGCGCCGTCGCGGCATTTACCTGCTGCCCAACGCGTTCACCACCGCGGCGCTGTTCGCCGGCTTCTTTGCCATCGTGCAGGCCATGAACATGCGCTTTGACAGCGCGGCCATCGCCATCTTCGCCGCGATGGTGCTGGACGGCATGGATGGCCGCGTCGCGCGCATCACCAACACGCAGAGTGCGTTTGGTGAGCAATACGATTCGTTGTCGGACATGACCTCGTTCGGTGTGGCGCCGGCACTGGTGATGTATGAGTGGATCCTGCACGACCTGGGCAAGTGGGGCTGGATTGCCGCCTTTGTGTATTGCACCTGCGCCGCGCTGCGCCTGGCACGCTTCAACGCCAATATCGGCGTGGTCGACAAGCGCTTCTTCCAGGGGCTGCCCAGCCCGGCGGCGGCAGCGCTGGTGGCCGGCTTTGTCTGGCTGGTGATCGACAACAAGCTGCCGGTCAAGGATCTGTGGATGCCGTGGGTGGCGTTCGGCATCACGCTGTATGCCGGGCTGTCGATGGTCTCCAACGCGCCGTTCTATAGCGGCAAGGCGCTCGATGTGCGCTATCGCGTGCCCTTCGGCATGATGGTGCTGGTGCTGGTCTTGTTCGTGGTGGTTTCGACGGATCCGCCGGTGGCGTTGTTCGGCCTGTTTGTCGCCTACGCCATCTCTGGCTACCTGCTGTGGGGCTGGCATGCGCTGCACGGCAAGCCGGCCGAAATCCGCAAGGTGCGGGACGGCGGGAACGATCGTTCCTGACCGCAGGTCAGTAAAAAGGCGCTACGGCGCCTTTTTTTACATTTGTTTTCCAGGCTGTCGCATTGCCGTGGCGTTTGCCGTGGTCCACTGTAGCCTCGGTTGTACGGTAGTCCCCCTTGTTGTCCACTTATCACTGGAGGTTCTCATGGGCATGCTCGACTTCATCAAGGAAGCAGGAGAGAAACTGTTTGGCGGCAGCGCAGCGCAAGCCGCGCCCGCGGCGGCTCCCGCCGATGCGCCGGCGGCGGATGCCGATGCGGCCAACCGTGCCGCCGGCGATGCCATCGAAGGCTACATCAAGCAGATGAACCTCGACGCCACCGGGCTGATGGTGCAGGTGGACGGCTCGCAGGGGCTGGTGACGGTGTTCGGCGTGGCGCCGGACCAGGCCACCCGCGAGAAGATCATCCTGTGCTGCGGCAATGTGCAAGGCGTGGACAAGGTCGACGACAAGATGTCGGTCAATGTCGACTCCACCGAATCGACCTGGCATACCGTGGTCAAGGGCGACACCCTGTGGGCGATCTCCCAGACGGCCTACGGCAACGGCGCGCTGTACACCGCGATTTTCGAGGCCAACGAGCCGATGTTGACGAATCCGGACAAGATCTACCCCGGCCAGAAGCTGCGCATTCCGCCCAAGGCCTGACGCCTGCCGTGCAGCGGGGGGGCATGGCGTCCCCCTGGTGTGCCTTTTCGGCTGTCGGCCCGATTAACGCATCCATATTGCACACACCCGGCTTCTCGGCTATAGTCGCTCACATGATTTCGCGCCAAGCCCTACTCGCCCGCACCATTCTAGGTGGCCTACTAGGCCGTCAGGTCGGGACGCGTTCGCGCTGAGGGAAGCCAAGCCCCTCGCGTAAAGTCACACAGGATTTACAAACGCCCCGGCCTGCATCACTGCACGCCGGGGCGTTTTGCATTCAGCACGAATACAGCAGCACAGCAAAACGAAACGGCGAATGCCGAGGCATCCACCCGATTCGCCAAATACAAAAGTCAGCCCAGGAGCCCCACCATGTCCGACAAACTCATTATTTTCGACACCACCTTGCGCGACGGCGAACAGTCGCCCGGCGCCTCCATGACCCGCGAGGAAAAGATCCGCATCGCGCGCCAGCTGGAGCGCCTGAAAGTCGACGTGATCGAAGCGGGCTTTGCCGCTAGCTCCAACGGCGACTTCGAGGCGATCCGCTCCATCGCCCAGGTCGTCAAGGATTCGACCATTTGCTCGCTGGCCCGCGCCAACGACCGTGATATCGCACGCGCCGCCGAGGCGCTCAAGCCGGCCAACTCCTTCCGCATCCATACCTTCATCGCCACCTCGGCGCTGCATATGGAAAAGAAGCTGCGCATGACGCCGGACCAGGTTTTCGAGCAAGCCATCCAGGCGGTGCGCTTTGCGCGCCAGTTCACCGACGATATCGAATTCTCGCCTGAAGACGGTAGCCGTTCAGACATGGATTTCCTGTGCCGCGTGCTTGAAGGCGTGATCAAGGAAGGCGCTACCACCATCAACCTGCCGGATACGGTGGGCTACGCCGTGCCGGAAGGCTACGCAGGCCTGATCCGCTCGGTGCGCGAGCGCATCCCCAATTCCGACAAGGCCATCTGGTCCGTGCATTGCCACAATGACCTCGGCATGGCCGTGGCCAATTCGCTGGCGGCGGTCAAGCTCGGCGGTGCGCGCCAGGTCGAGTGCACCATCAACGGCCTCGGTGAGCGTGCCGGCAATACCAGCCTGGAAGAAGTCGTGATGGCGGTCAAGACGCGCCGCGACTACTTCGACATGGATGTCGGCGTGGATACCACGCAGATCGTGCCAGCCTCCAAGCTGGTGTCGCAGATCACCGGCTTCGTGGTGCAGCCCAACAAGGCCGTGGTGGGCGCCAACGCCTTCGCGCATGCTTCGGGCATCCATCAGGATGGCGTGCTGAAGGCGCGCGATACCTACGAGATCATGCGCGCGGAAGACGTGGGCTGGAGCGCCAACAAGATCGTGCTGGGCAAGCTCTCGGGCCGCAATGCGTTCAAGCAACGCCTGCAGGAACTCGGCATCGAGCTGGAGAGCGAGGGCGAGGTCAATGCCGCGTTCACCCGCTTCAAGGAACTGGCCGACCAGAAGTCCGAGATCTTCGACGAAGACATCATGGCCATCGTTTCCGACGAGGCGCACGACGTCAATGAGCACTTCCGCTTTATCTCGCTGTCGCAGCACTCCGAGACCGGCGAGCGCCCGCATGCGCGCGTGGTGTTCAACATGGACGGCAATGAGGTGACGGGCGAAGGCGAGGGCAATGGCCCGGTCGATGCCACGCTGCACGCCATCGAAGGCAAGGTCGCTAGCGGCGCGGAGCTGGTGCTGTATTCGGTCAATGCCATCACCGCCGGCACGCAGGCCCAGGGCGAAGTGACGGTCCGCTTGTCCAAGGGCGGGCGCATCGTCAACGGCGTGGGCACCGATCCCGATATCGTGGCCGCCTCGGCCAAGGCCTACCTGGCCGCGCTGAACAAGCTGCACGACAAGGCCGTGCAGAAGATCAACCCGCAGATCTGATCCCGATCTGACCGGTAAGCCCGCGGCCTATCCGGCCGTGGGGCTTGAATCGGCCCGCCGCGTTCCCATGAGGATGCTGGCGGGCTTTTTGCATTTTCCCGCTCTCAGCGGCGTCGGCCGCGGCCCTCCGCGAGCGGGTCGGGCGTGATCTGGGTCTGGCGCAGCACGCCGGCGTCGTCAAAATAGAAATTGAACATGGACGGCCAGGTGTCCTCATGCCTGAAGCGGTAAGACCATACTTCGCGCTTCATCAGCGGGTAATACTGCTTGGGCTCGCGGGGCTTGCCGAAGTGCTGTTCCACGTCCAGCTTGGTCCAGACATCGACCTTCGCCTTGTAGAGCTCGCTGGTCTGCAGCATCTGGCGGAAGGTGCTCAGGTGGCCATCGCGGTCGAAGTCGGCCGCGTAGGATTGTTGCCCGAAGGGTTGCTTGGAGTAGATCCAGCGCTGTGTGCCGTCGGCTAGCTGGTAGGTATCGGTCGGCGTGCCGAAGCGGGCTTGTACGGCGGCTTGCGGTGCGCCTACCATGTCCTGGCCGACTTTGACCGGTTGCAGCACCGAGCAGGCCGGCAGGATGGCTGCTGCTGTTGCTAGCACGAGCCACCGGACGGCACGGCGCGACGATGAGGCTTTCATGGCAGTTCTCTGATTAAAATTCGTGGTGATATGCATTAAGAGTGTAGCGGTGCGCAAACGTTGTGTGCGCCTCATGTGGCACGCGCCGGCGTTTTGAGGGCAAGCGCCGCCATGGCGAGTCATCCTCGCCCAATTTCCCGCATTGCCGCGAATGCGGTCCGATTTGCCCAGGCTGGGTCCCTGACTTACCATGCAGCGCTTTGGCGGGAGATGACTCGATGTGGGCTAAACAATGGCTGGCGGGCTGTTTGCTGGCGGTGGCGGCGAGCGCTGGTGCGCAGGAGCCGATCCGTCTTGGCATGATCGAAGGTTTGTCTGGCCCCTTTGCCAACGCGGGCGACGCGGTAGTGCGCAACCTGCGGATCGCCATCGACCGCGTCAATGCGCGCGGTGGCGTCAAGACCGCGGAAGGCGCGCGGCCCCTTGAACTGGTTACCTTCGATAGCAAAGGCAATGTCGACGAGAGTCTGATCCAGTTGCGCGGGCTGGTGGACAAGCGAATTCCCTTTGTCCTGCAAGGCAACAGCTCGGCGGTGGCTGGCGCGCTGGTCAGCGCGATCAACCGCCACAACAGCCGGCAGCCCGATGCCCGCGTGCTCTTCCTGAATTACTCGGCGGTCGACCCCACGCTGACCAATGAGGGGTGCAGCTTCTGGCACTTCCGCTTCGATGCCAGCGCCGACATGCGCATGCAGGCTCTGACCGAGGTCATCCGTGCCGATGCCGGTGTGCGGCGCGTCTACCTGATCGACCAGGACTACAGTTTCGGCCATCAGGTGTCGCGTTCGGCACGCGAGATGCTGGCGGCCAAGCGGCCGGAGTTGCGCATCGTGGGCGATGAGTTCCACCCGATCGGCAAGATCAAGGACTTCGCCCCGTATATCGCCAAGATCAAGGCCAGCGGCGCGGATGCGGTGATCACGGGCAACTGGGGCAACGACCTCACCCTGATGATCAAGGCCGCGCGCGAGGGCGGGCTGAACGCCAAGTTCTATACCTTCTACGGCAACGGGCTGGGCGCGCCGGCGGCCATGGGCGACGCCGGGGTAGGGCGCGTGCTTGCGGTGGCGGAGTGGCACCCCAACGTGGGCGGCGCTGCCTCGGACGCGTTCTACCAGGCGTTCCGTGCCCGTTACCCTGAACCCAAGGACGACTACGTTCACCTGCGCATGCAGATGATGGTGGAGATGCTCGCCCGGGCCATCGAGCAGGCGGGCTCGACCGACGCCGTCAAAGTGGCGCGTGCGCTGGAGGGCATGCGCTACGTCAACGACTTCCATGATGCGACGATCCGCGCCGACGACCACCAGGTGCTGCAGCCGCTCTACGTGTCGGTGATGGAGAAGCAGGGCGGCGATGTGCGCTTTGACAACGAAGGGTCGGGATATGGCTTTCGCACGGTGAGGAAGCTAAAGTCGGCGCAGACCATGTTGCCCACGACCTGCAAGATGGAACGGTTCTAGCGGTTCCAGGCCGGCATTGCCGCAATCGCCATCGCCGGCCCGTTTTCCGTTATAATCGCCCGCTGTCATAGCCAGCCGGTTGTCAAAAACCGGTCCGGCGAGACAGTTGCCTGTATGTAGGACACGCACAAGGCACGACGCATGCGGCACATTTCGTGCTGTAGCGTTCGCAAGTGAAAAGGAAATTACCATGGCAGAAGCCCAAATCAGCAGCAAAACCGAAGTCATCAAGCAGTTCGCACGTGCCGCCAACGACACGGGTAGCCCCGAAGTCCAGGTCGCTTTGCTGACCACCCGCATCAACGAACTGACCCCCCACTTCAAGGCCAACATGAAGGATCACCACAGCCGCCGCGGTCTGCTGCGCATGGTGAGCCGTCGTCGTCGCCTGCTGGACTACCTCAAGGCCAACGATGCTGACCGTTATCGTTCGCTGATCGAGAAGCTCGGCCTGCGTAAGTAAGCAGCCAGGATCGTCCGGATGGCAGCACGAATGGATGCACTGCACGCCTTCGCGTGAGCCACTAATGCCTGCGTCAGCCTCGCTGATGCAGGCATTTTGTTTTTGCGGATGAAATGTCGCGGTCCGGCCGCCGTCCGGTCGATGTCCGGCATTGCTGCAAGTGATTTTTGCTCTGCTTGATGGTGCCATGACCCCTGGGGCTGGCACACGTTGCGCCAAGACGTGCAACGGAGTAAGTTACTTTGTTCTTTAGCTTTTTTCAGCTTTTTTACTGTTAATCCATACCGGAGTCGGGCAAGGAAGCGGGGCTTTGTGTCATTCCAGCGCGGTATCTGCCCAGGCAGATGCCGCGCATCAGCTACCAGCATCAGGTATCGCGCTGGAATGGCATAGCACTTCCCTGTGACTGAGGCCGACGCTGATCCGGCAGTTCGCCCGCGGCTGCTAACGCGGGCGTTGCACAAGCGTGCAAGCACGAACAAAAGGAACGTTCATGACCATGTTCAACAAGATCGTCAAGGAATTCCAGTGGGGTCAGCACAAGGTGCGCCTGGAAACCGGCGAGGTTGCCCGCCAGGCTGGCGGTGCCGTGATCGTCGACATTGAAGACACCGTGGTGCTCGCCACCGTTGTCGCTGCCAAGTCGCCCAAGGCTGGCCAGGATTTCTTCCCGCTGACCGTCGACTACATCGAAAAGACCTACGCTGCCGGCAAGATCCCCGGTGGCTTCTTCAAGCGTGAAGGCCGTCCGTCGGAAAACGAGACGCTGACCTCGCGCCTGATCGACCGCCCGCTGCGCCCGCTGTTCCCGGAAGGCTTCTACAACGAAGTGCAGGTGGTCATCCACGTGCTGTCGCTGAACCCGGAAGTCCCGGCTGACATCCCCGCCCTGATCGGCGCCTCGGCTGCCCTGGCAGTGTCGGGCATTCCGTTCAGCGGCCCGGTCGGCGCAGCACGCGTTGGCTACAAGGACGGCCAGTACCTGCTGAACCCGACCCGTTCGCAGATCGCTGCTTCGGAACTGGACCTGGTGGTTGCCGGTACCGAGCGCGCCGTGCTGATGGTGGAGTCGGAAGCCCGCCAACTGTCGGAAGAGGTGATGCTGGGCGCCGTAGTCTACGGCCATGAGCAAATGCAGACGGCCATCAATGCCATCCATGATCTGGTGCGCGACGGCGGCAAGCCGGAGTGGGACTGGACCGCGGCACCGAAGAACGAAGCGCTGATCGCCAAGGTCGGCGAGATCGCCTTGCCGCTGCTGCAGGACGTGTACCAGCTGCGCCAGAAGTCGGCGCGCAGCCAAAAGCTCAAGGAAGTCTACGCCACCGTGGCGGCCAAGCTGGCCGAAGCCGGCGTGGAAGCCGACAAGGTCGAAGTGGGCAACGTGCTGTTCGACATCGAAGCCAAGATCGTGCGCAGCCAGGTGCTGTCGGGCGAGCCGCGCATCGATGGCCGCGACACCCGCACCGTGCGCCCGATCGAGATCCGCTCGTCGGTGCTGCCGCGCGCTCACGGCTCGGCCATCTTCACCCGTGGCGAAACCCAGGCGCTGGTGGTTGCCACGCTGGGCACCAAGGGCGATGAGCAGATCATCGACGCGCTCGCCGGCGAATACCGCGACCGCTTCATGCTCCACTACAACATGCCTCCGTTCGCCACCGGCGAAACCGGCCGCGTGGGCAGCCCCAAGCGCCGCGAAATCGGCCACGGCCGCCTGGCCAAGCGCGCGCTGATCCCGGTCCTGCCGAAGGATGACGAATTCGCCTACACCATCCGCCTGGTGTCCGAAATCACCGAATCCAACGGCTCGTCGTCGATGGCATCGGTGTGCGGCGGCTGCCTGGCGCTGATGGACGCGGGCGTTCCGATCAAGGCGCACGTGGCCGGCGTGGCCATGGGCCTGATCCTGGAAGGCAACAAGTTCGCCGTGCTGACCGACATCCTGGGCGATGAGGACCACCTCGGCGACATGGACTTCAAGGTCGCGGGTACCGACACCGGCATCACCGCGCTGCAGATGGACATCAAGGTCCAGGGCATCACCAAGGAAATCATGCAGGTCGCGCTGGCGCAAGCCAAGGAAGGCCGCCTGCATATCCTGGGCAAGATGCAGGACGCGATGGGCCATGCACGCACCGAGCTGTCGGAGCACGCACCGCGCATGATCACCATGAAGATTCATCCGGACAAGATCCGCGAAGTGATCGGCAAGGGCGGCTCGACCATCCAGGCGCTGACCAAGGAAACCGGCACCACCATCGACATCCAGGAAGACGGCACCATCACCATCGCCTCGACCTCGACCGAAGGCATGGCCGAAGCCAAGCGCCGCATCGAAGGCATCACCGCGGAAGCCGAAGTGGGCAAGATCTACGCCGGCACCGTGCTCAAGCTGCTGGACTTTGGCGCCATCGTCAACATCCTGCCGGGCAAGGATGGCCTGCTGCATATCTCCGAGATCGTCAACGAACGCGTCAAGGACATCAAGGACTGGCTCAAGGAAGGCCAGCACGTGCGCGTCAAGCTGATCCAGGCTGACGAGAAGGGCCGCCTGCGCCTGTCCCTGAAGGCCGCACTGGCCGAAGAGGGCGGCAGCATCAGCCCGATCGCCAACACCAGCGAGGCACCGGCTGCTCCGGCCGCACCGGCCGCACCGGCAGCGCCGACGACGCCTTCGGCTGATCAGCAACAGCAGTAAGCGTTTTACGGTGCCGGTAGAGCGACGGTACCCGTAGCAGAAAAAGCGGCTGGCGATGTCCAGCCGCTTTTTTGTTTACACTCCCGCCAGTCCCACCCCATGCGGCCCGGCTGTTCGGCACGCTGCATGGCGGGTGCCCAGATTGATCCCCCCGCCATGCGTGCGCGAGACCGCCGCATGCGCGAGGTCCCTAACCGCAAGGAGCAGCAATGCAAGCCATCGAAATCCGCGAGTACGGCGCCCCCGAAGTCCTGCAACTGGCGCAACGCCCCGACCCGGTGCCCAAGGCCGGCGAGATCCTGATACGCGTGGCCGCGGCCGGCATCAACCGTCCCGACGTATTTCAACGTACCGGCAATTACCCGGTGCCACCGGGCGCGTCCGACCTGCCGGGCCTGGAAGTGGCCGGCGTGGTGGCCGGCGGCGACCTGGCGCACCCCGACAACCGTTTCGGCCTGAAGCTGGGCGACCGTGTGTGTGCGCTGGTGCAGGGCGGCGGTTACGCCGAGTTGTGCGTGGCCCCCGCAGCGCAATGCCTGCCGGTGCCGGAGTGCCTGTCGGATGTCGAGGCGGCCGCATTGCCGGAGACGTTCTTCACCGTGTGGAGCAACGTCTTCGATCGCGGCTTCCTGGGCCGCGGCCCGCTGGGCAAGGACGAGACGCTGCTGATCCAGGGCGGCTCGAGCGGCATCGGCACGACCGCCATCCAGATCGCCAAGGCCCTGGGCCACAAGGTCTTCGTTACCGCCGGCAGCGCCGACAAGTGCCGGGCCTGCGAGGAGCTGGGCGCCGACCGTGCCATCAACTACAAGACCGAAGATTTTGTCGCCGAGGTGAAAGCCCTGACCGGCGGCCGTGGCGCGGATGTCATCCTCGACATGGTGGCTGGCCCGTATCTGGCGCGCGAACTGTCCTGCGTCGCCGACGATGGCCGCATTGTGATCATCGCGCTGCTGGGCGGCGCCAAGGCCGAGATCCCGCTGGGCGATATCCTGCGCCGCCGTATCACTGTGACAGGCTCCACGCTGCGTCCCCGCCCGGCGGCGTTCAAGGGCGAGATCGCGCAGGCGCTGCACCAGCACGTGTGGCCGCTGCTGGCGGCGGGCAAGATCAAGCCGGTGATCCACCAGACCTTCCCGGCCGCCCAGGCCGCCGATGCGCATCGCCTGATGGAGTCCAGCGAGCATATCGGCAAGATCGTCCTGACCTGGTAATGCCGCTGCTGGCTGGCTGATGGCCGGGTGCGGTCGGGGCCTCGCGCCCCGGGCCGATTTCGGGCCCTTCTGTGGCGTAGGGCCTTGGCCCGCGCTACAATACCCGGTTTGATTGAGAGGGGCGCCTTGTGAGACAAAAGCTCGTTATCGGCAACTGGAAGATGCACGGCAGCCTGGCTGCCAATGTGACCTTGCTGGAAGCGATCAAGGCGGCGCCCGCAAGCGCGCGCCTGGCAGTATGCGCGCCGTTCCCGTATCTTGCGCAGTGCCAGGCGTTGCTGGCCGGGTCCGCGGTGGCCTGGGGCGCGCAGGACGTGTCCGCCGAGGCGCGCGGTGCCTTCACGGGCGAAGTCGCGGCCTCCATGCTGGCTGAGTTCGGTGCTTCGTATGCCCTGGTGGGGCATTCGGAGCGGCGCAGCTACCATGGCGAGACGGATGCCACGGTAGCGGCCAAGGCGGTGCGCGCGCTGGAGTTCGGCATTGTGCCGGTGGTGTGCGTGGGCGAGAGCCTGGCGCAGCGCGAGGCAGGCGAGACCGAGGCCGTGGTAGGCCGTCAGCTCGGCGCCGTGCTCGAGGCCTTGTCGCTCGACCAGCTCGGGCGCATCGTGCTGGCCTATGAGCCGGTGTGGGCGATCGGCACGGGCAAGACCGCAAGCAGCGAGCAGGCCCAGGCCGTGCACGCTTTCCTGCGCGCCCAGGTGGCGGCGCGCGACGCAGGCGTGGCCGCTCGCATGGCCATGTTGTATGGCGGCAGCGTGAAGCCGGACAATGCGGCAGAACTATTTTCCATGCCCGACATCGACGGGGGCCTTATCGGAGGCGCCTCGCTGAAGTCGGACGATTTCCTCGCGATCGGCAACGCCTGAATGCCGGCCGCTCATAGGGTCTGATCAGGCAAGCGAATCGAACCAAATGGCAATTTTCAAAACTTTGTTGGTAGTGGCGCAGATACTGTCCGCGCTTGGCGTGATTGGCCTGGTGCTGCTGCAGCATGGCAAGGGCGCCGATGTTGGTGCGGCGTTTGGCTCGGGGGCCTCGGGCAGCCTGTTCGGCGCCACCGGCTCGGCCAACTTCCTGTCGCGTACCACCGCCGTGCTGGCGACGCTGTTCTTCATCTGCACGCTGAGCCTGACGCTGATGGGCAACTATCGGCCGGCAGCTTCGCTGGGCGTGATGGGCTCCGCGCCCGCGGTGGCACCGGCCGTGGCGGGAGCTTCGGCGCCTGCTGCCGCATCGGCTGCCGCGGCCTCGAATCCTTCTGCGCCTGCTGTACCGAAATAATCAACGAGCCTTGTGACTTATTCTTGAAGATTTTTGCTGTTGTGCATTGAACAAAACAAGAATCCTAGGTTAGAATACAAGGCTTGAAACGATCCCCCAGCGACGGGGCTCCAGCCAGGATAAAGCAGCATCCCAGCCAGAGTTCCGAAGGGTGTAAAAACCCAGGGCCCTGAAAAGCCCGGCGCGAGGCAATATTGTTTCTCCCCCAGCCGACGTGGTGAAATTGGTAGACACGCTATCTTGAGGGGGTAGTGGCGAAAGCTGTGCGAGTTCGAGTCTCGCCGTCGGCACCAAACAACTTGATCGGGGCATGCATCCGGAGACCATCCCGGATGCATGCCCCGGCCAGTCCGCAAGGCGGCGTCGTAATTTCTACGGAATGGCGCTTGGGGTGGGCAACAGGACGCCGCTTACCGCTGGTGCTGTTGACAACATTCCAGATAAGGCTGGCCGTACCTTGAATCTCGAAGCCTACTTCCCCGTCCTCATCTTCATCATCTTCGGTGTCGTGCTCGGCATTGCACTGATGTCGATTGGCCGAATTCTCGGTCCAAACAAACCTGATCCCGCGAAGCTCTCTCCGTACGAGTGCGGCTTCGAAGCGTTCGAGGACGCGCGCATGAAGTTCGACGTGCGCTACTACCTCATCGCTATTCTTTTTATCCTGTTCGATCTCGAGACCGCCTTCCTGTTTCCCTGGGGTGTAGCCCTGCGGGATATCGGCTGGCCGGGTTTCTTCGCCATGGGCGTGTTTCTGCTGGAATTCATCGTGGGCTTCGTCTACATCTGGAAAAAGGGCGCGCTCGATTGGGAGTGATCTGATATGGCAATCGAAGGCGTTCTCAATGAAGGCTTCGTCACGACTACCGCTGACAAGCTGATCAACTGGACCCGCACCGGGTCGCTCTGGCCGATGACCTTTGGCCTGGCGTGCTGCGCTGTGGAAATGATGCATGCTGGCGCCGCGCGCTACGACATGGACCGCTTCGGCGTGATTTTCCGCCCGTCGCCGCGCCAGTCGGACGTGATGATCGTGGCCGGCACGCTGTGCAACAAGATGGCCCCCGCGCTGCGCAAGGTCTATGACCAGATGGCAGAGCCGCGTTGGGTGATCTCGATGGGTTCCTGCGCGAATGGCGGTGGCTACTATCACTACTCGTATTCGGTGGTGCGTGGTTGCGATCGGATCGTGCCGGTGGATATCTATGTGCCTGGCTGCCCCCCGACGGCGGAAGCGCTGATCTACGGCATCATCCAGCTGCAGAACAAGATCCGTCGCACCAACACCATCGCGCGCAAGGGCTGACATGTCGAACCTCGATACTCTGAAGGCCGCGCTCGAAAAGGTACTGGGCAAGCGTATCCAGAAACTGGTAGAGGCGCTAGGCGAGATTACCCTTATCGTCAAGGCCGATGACTACCTGGAAAGCGCGCTGATGCTGCGCGACGATCCCTCACTGCATTTTGAGCAACTGCTCGATGTGTGCGGCGTCGACTATTCCACCTATGGCGACGGCGCCTGGGACGGCTCCCGTTTCGCGGCCGTGACGCACCTGATCTCGATCAAGCACAACTGGCGCCTGCGCGTACGCGTGTTCGCGCCGGACGACGACGTGCCCGTGGTGCCTTCGCTGACCGACGTCTGGAACTCGGCGAACTGGTTCGAGCGCGAGGCGTTCGACTTCTACGGCATCGTGTTCGAAGGCCACAACGACCTGCGCCGCCTGCTGACCGACTACGGTTTCGTCGGCCACCCGTTCCGCAAGGATTTCCCGGTCTCGGGCTATGTCGAGATGCGCTACGACCCCGAGCAAAAGCGGGTGATCTATCAGCCCGTCACGATCGAGCCGCGCGAGGTCACGCCCCGCGTGATCCGCGAAGAGAACTACGGCGGCTTGCAGCACTGAGAACGCGCAATGGCAGACATCAAGAATTACACCCTTAACTTCGGCCCGCAGCACCCTGCGGCACACGGCGTGCTGCGCCTTGTGCTGGAGCTGGACGGCGAAGTCATCCAGCGCGCCGACCCCCATATCGGCCTGCTGCACCGTGCCACCGAAAAGCTGGCCGAGCAGAAAACCTGGATCCAGAGCGTGCCGTACATGGACCGCCTCGACTACGTGTCGATGATGGTCAACGAGCATGCCTACGTGATGGCCATCGAGAAGATGCTGGGTCTCGAGGTGCCGATCCGTGCGCAATACATCCGCGTGATGTTCGACGAAATCACGCGCTTGCTGAACCACCTGATGTGGATCGGCTCGCACGCGCTCGACGTGGGCGCGATGGCGGTGTTCCTGTACGCCTTCCGCGAACGCGAAGACATGTTCGACATGTATGAGGCGGTGTCGGGCGCGCGCATGCACGCGGCCTACTACCGTCCGGGCGGCGTCTACCGCGATCTGCCGGACACGATGCCGCAATACAAGGCGTCGAAGATCCACAACGAGCGCGCCATCAAGGCCATGAACGAAGCGCGTTCGGGCTCGCTGCTGGACTTCATCGAGGACTTCACCAACCGCTTCCCGAAGTACGTCGACGAATACGAGACGCTGCTGACGGACAACCGGATCTGGAAGCAACGCCTGGTTGGCATCGGCGTGGTGAGCCCCGAGCGTGCGCTGCAGATGGGCTTTACCGGCCCGATGCTGCGCGGCTCCGGCATCGAGTGGGACCTGCGCAAGAAGCAGCCCTACGAAGTGTATGACCGCATGGACTTCCAGGTGCCGGTGGGCGTGGGCGGCGATTGCTACTCCCGCTACCTGGTGCGCGTGGAAGAAATGCGCCAGTCCAACAACATCATCAAGCAGTGCATCGACTGGCTGCGCCGCAATCCGGGCCCGGTGATGAGCGACAACCACAAGGTTGCGCCGCCGTCGCGCGTGGACATGAAGTCGAACATGGAAGAGCTGATCCACCACTTCAAGCTCTTCACCGAAGGCATTCACGTGCCCGAAGGCGAGACTTATGCGGCGGTGGAGCACCCGAAGGGCGAGTTCGGCATCTATGCCATCTCCGACGGTGCGAACAAGCCGTATCGCCTGAAGATCCGTGCCCCGGGCTTTGCCCATCTGGCCGCACTGGATGAAATGGCCAAGGGCCACATGATTGCGGATGCGGTAACGATCATCGGTACGCAAGACATCGTCTTCGGCGAAATCGACCGCTGACGAGCTAACAAGAGCCGCCGGCCCCGGACGACGATCCGGGCGCCCCTGGCACGGACCCACAAAAGATCGTGTCCGGTCACGGGAAACCCGCGGTGAGCCCGGCATGCCTTTGACATGCGGGCTGCAACGGCAGCGACGGCTGCAAACCTGCGGGATGCGCGCCATGTGGCGGCGCAGATCCGCAAATGACACGGCGTATTACAGCAACGACCATGCTATCAGCAGAAGCTCTCAAGGAAATCGATCGCGCGATCGCCAAGTATCCGGCTGACCAGAAGCAGTCGGCCGTGATGGCGGCGTTGGCCGTGGCGCAGGGCGAAGTGGGCTGGGTCTCCCCGGAAGTCATGCAGTTTGTTGCCAGCTACCTCGACATGCCGCCGGTATGGGTCGAGGAGGTCGCAACCTTCTACAACATGTACGACACCAAGCCGGTCGGCAAGTACAAGCTGACCGTCTGCACCAACCTGCCGTGCGCACTCTCCGGCGGCGAACGTGCCGGCGACTACCTCAAGCAGAAGCTGGGGATCGGCTACAACGAAACCACCCCGTGCGGCACCTTCACCCTCAAGGAAGGCGAGTGCATGGGTGCCTGCGGCGACGCACCGGTGATGATCGTCAACAATACCCGCATGTGCAGCCATATGAGCGACGCCAAGCTGGACGCGCTCGTCGACGAGCTCAAGGCCGCCGGCAGCACTGCAGCCAAGGGGGACAAGTAACATGACCTCTCTGCACGACCGTCATATCAAGCCGCTGATCCTGGCTGGCCTCGATGGCAGCAACTGGCACCTCGACGACTACGTCAAGCGCGGTGGCTACCAGCAGCTCAAGCGCATCCTGACCGAGAAGATTACGCCCGAACAGGTGATCGCGGACGTCAAGGCCTCCGGCCTGCGCGGCCGTGGCGGCGCGGGGTTTCCCACCGGCCTGAAGTGGAGCTTCATGCCGCGTCAGTTCCCCGGCCAGAAATACCTGGTCTGCAACACCGACGAGGGCGAGCCCGGTACCTTCAAGGACCGCGACATCATCCGCTACAACCCGCATGCGCTGATCGAAGGCATGGCCATCGGTGCGTACGCGATGGGCATCACCGTGGGCTACAACTACATCCACGGCGAGATCTGGAACGAGTACAAGATCTTCGAGCAAGCCCTCGAAGAGGCGCGTGCCGCCGGTTTCCTGGGTGACAACATCCTGGGCTCGGGCTTCGACTTCCAGTTGCACGCCCACCACGGCTACGGCGCCTACATCTGTGGCGAGGAAACCGCGCTGCTCGAATCGCTGGAAGGCAAGAAAGGCCAGCCGCGCTTCAAGCCGCCGTTCCCGGCCAGCTTCGGCCTGTACGGCAAGCCGACCACCATCAACAACACGGAAACGTTTGCCGCGGTGCCGTTCCTGTTGTCGATCGGGCCGGAAAATTACCTGAAGATGGGCAAGCCGAACAACGGCGGCTCCAAGATCTTCTCGATCTCCGGCGACGTCGAGCGCCCCGGCAACTACGAGATCCCGCTGGGCACGCCGTTCGCGACCCTGCTGGAACTCGCCGGCGGCATGCGCGGCGGCAAGCGCATCAAGGCAGTGATCCCGGGCGGCTCGTCCGCGCCGGTGGTGCCGGGCGACATGATGATGGCGTCCGACATGGACTATGACTCGATCGCCAAGGCCGGCTCGATGCTGGGCTCGGGCGCGGTGATCGTGATGGACGAGACGCGCTGCATGGTTCGCTCGCTGCTGCGTCTGTCGTATTTCTACTTTGAAGAATCGTGCGGCCAGTGCACGCCGTGCCGTGAAGGCACCGGCTGGCTCTATCGCATGGTGAATCGTATCGAACACGGAGAAGGGCGCCAGGAAGATCTGGACCTGCTCAATAACGTCGCTGAAAACATCATGGGCCGCACTATCTGCGCGCTTGGTGATGCGGCAGCGATGCCGGTCCGCGGCATGCTCAAGCACTACTGGAAAGAGTTCGAATATCACGTCGAACACAAGCAGTGCATGGTTCCGGCCTACTCTTAAGCGTGGCAGAACATGGTTGAACTCGAGATCGACGGCAAGAAGGTTGAGGTTGCTGAAGGCAGCCTGGTGATGGAAGCCGCCCGCCAGTTGGGCACCTACATCCCGCACTTCTGCTACCACCGTAAATTGTCCATCGCGGCGAACTGCCGCATGTGCCTGGTTGAGGTTGAGAAAGCGCCCAAGGCGCTGCCCGCCTGCGCCACGCCGGTCACCCCTGGCATGAAGGTCTTCACCAATTCGGAGAAGGCAGTCAAGGCCCAGAAGTCGGTGATGGAATTCCTGCTGATCAACCACCCGCTGGACTGCCCGATCTGCGATCAGGGCGGCGAGTGCCAGTTGCAGGATCTGGCGGTGGGCTACGGTGCATCGGAATCGCGCTACAAGGAAGAAAAGCGCGTCGTATTCCACAAGAACGTGGGCCCGCTGATCTCCATGGAAGAGATGAGCCGCTGCATCCACTGCACCCGCTGCGTGCGCTTTGGCCAGGAAGTGGCCGGCGTGATGGAGCTGGGCATGCTGGGCCGCGGCGAGCACTCCGAGATCACGACCTTCGTTGGCCAGACCGTGGATTCGGAACTGTCCGGCAACATGATCGACCTTTGCCCGGTCGGCGCGCTGACCAGCAAGCCGTTCCGCTACTCGGCACGTACCTGGGAGCTGGCACGCCGCAAGTCGGTGTCGCCGCACGATGGCTTGGGCGCGAACCTGGTGGTGCAGACCAAGAACCAGCGCGTGATGCGCGTGCTGCCGCTGGACAACGAAGCCGTCAACGAATGCTGGCTGTCCGACAAGGACCGCTTCTCGTACGAAGGCCTCAACAGCCCGGACCGCCTCACCAAGCCGCTCGTCAAGCAGGGCGGCGAGTGGATGGAAACCGACTGGCAGACCGCGCTGGAATACGTGGCCAACGGCCTCGCGAGCATCAAGCGCGACCATGGCGCCGACCAGATCGCCGCGCTGGCCAGCCCGCACAGCACACTGGAAGAACTCCACCTGCTGGGCAAGCTGGTGCGTGGCCTGGGCAGCGACAACGTCGACTTCCGCCAGCGCCAGACCGATTTCTCGGCCGCCATCAAGGGCGCGCCGTGGCTTGGCCTGCCGATCGCCGATGTCTCCGCGCTGCAACGCGTGCTGGTGATCGGTTCCGCCCTGCGCAAGGATCATCCGCTGCTGGCCGCGCGTTTGCGCCAGGCTGGCAAGAAGGGGGCCCGCGTGGCCGTCCTCGGCGCCAGCGCTGACGATCTGCTGATGCCGCTGGCCGCACGCATTGACGTGGCGCCGTCCGGCTGGACCGCAGCCCTGGCCGGCGTGGCACGTGCCGTTGCCGCTGCCAAGGGCGTGGCCGCTCCGGCGGGCACCGATGGCTTCGATGGCGATGACAAGGCCAGGCTGGTTGCCGACGCGCTGCTGTCGGGCGAGCGCCGCGCGGTGTTCCTCGGTAACGAGGCCGTGCGTCACCCGCAATTCGCCGCGCTGCATGCGCTGGCACAGTGGATCGCCACGGAAACCGGCGCCACGCTGGGCTTCCTGACCGAAGCCGCGAACACCGTCGGTGGCTATATCGCCGGCGCGCTGCCGCAGAACGGCGGCGCCAATGCGCAGGCCATGTTCGACACGCCGCGCCGTGCCTACGTGCTGTTGAACACGGAACCCGAGTTCGATGCCGCCAACCCGACCCAGGCGCTGGCTGCGCTGGCCCAGGCCGGCACCGTGGTGGTGCTGTCCGCGTTCCGCTCGGACGCCGCGCTGCAATACGCCGACGTGATCCTGCCGGTGACCCCGTTCACCGAGACCGCCGGCACGTTCGTGAACTGCGAAGGCCTGCCGCAAAGCTTCAACGGCGTCGTCCGCGCGCTGGGCGATTCGCGTCCGGGCTGGAAGGTGCTGCGCGTGCTGGGCAACCTGCTGGACGTGCCTGGCTTCGACTTCGAGACCGCCGAAAGCGTGCGCGACGAAGTGCTGGCCAAGCCGGTCGCACCGCAACTGAACAATGGCACCGACGCGGCCATCCGCGTTACCGCCCAGGTCGCGGGTGGGATCGAACGCATCGCCGATGTGCCGATCTACCACGCCGACCCGATCGTGCGCCGTGCCGATTCGCTGCAACTGTCCGCAGCCGCTCGCCGCGCCATGCAAGCCGGCCTGTCGGCCGACCTGTTCACCTCGCTGGGTGTGCAGGCTGGCGACCCGGTGCGCGTGACGCAAGGGCAGGGCAGCGTGGTGCTGCCGGCCGCCCTCGAAGCCATGTTGCCTGCCGGCACCGTGCGCGTGTCCGCTGGCACCGTTGCCGCGACCACGCTGGGTGCGCCGTCTGGCACTGTCACCGTAGAGAAAGCCATCGACCTGGCCGCCACCGCGAAGGGCGCGGCCGAGCCGGCGGCCACGGCATAAGAAGAGCGAGAAAGAAACATGATCGATTGGATTACCTCGCAAGGACAGAATCTCTTCGGCGGCGCCTGGACGCCGCTGTGGATCCTGATTCGCGCCGTGGTCATTGTGGTGCCGCTGCTGTTGTGCGTGGCCTACCTGATCCTGTGGGAGCGCAAGCTGATTGGCTGGATGCACGTGCGTATCGGCCCGAACCGAGTCGGGCCGCTGGGCCTGCTGCAGCCGATCGCCGACGTGCTCAAGCTGCTGCTCAAGGAAGTGATGATGCCCACGCAGGTCAGCCGGGGCATGTACCTGGTTGCCCCGCTGATGGTGCTGATGCCCGCCGTGGCGATCTGGGCGGTGATTCCGTTCCAGGCCGAAGTGGTGATGGCCAACGTCAACGCCGGCCTGCTGTACGTGATGGCGATCAGCTCGGTTGGCGTCTACGGCGTGATCCTGGCCGGTTGGGCCTCCAACTCCAAGTACGCCTTCATCGGCGCCATGCGTGCCGCGGCGCAGATGGTGTCGTATGAAATCGCCATGGGCTTTGCCCTGGTGACGGTGCTGATGGTGTCGGGTAGCCTGAACCTGTCGGCCATCGTCAACTCGCAGAACACCGGTTATTTCGCCAACATGGGGATCAACGTACTGTCGTGGAATTGGCTGCCGCTGCTGCCCATGTTCGGCGTGTACTTCATCTCCGGCGTGGCCGAAACCAACCGCCACCCGTTCGACGTGGTGGAAGGCGAGTCGGAAATCGTTGCCGGCCACATGATCGAATACTCGGGCATGGGCTTCGCGCTGTTCTTCCTGGCTGAGTACATCAACATGATCGTCATCTCGACGATGACCGCGTTGATGTTCCTGGGGGGCTGGGCGCCGCCGTTCGAGAGCTTCATCACCAATGCGGTCCCGGGCTTCTTCTGGCTGGTGATCAAGGTATTTTTGCTGCTGTCGGTGTTTATCTGGATTCGTGCTTCGTTCCCGCGCTACCGCTATGACCAGATCATGCGCCTGGGCTGGAAGATCTTCATCCCGCTGACGGTGGGCTGGCTGGTCATCGTCGCGATCTGGATCCGGTCGCCCTGGAATATCTGGCATTGAACGGCCAAAGCAGGGGCGCTGCCACGACAGGCGGCGCCCTGCGGAATCATTAGGAAGCAATCGTCATGCTGCTCGCCATCAAGGACTTCTTCAACAGCCTGCTCCTGAAGGAACTCTTCAAGGGCATGGCTCTGACCGGGCGCTATCTCTTCGCCCGCAAGATTACGGTCCAGTTCCCCGAAGAGAAAACGCCGATGTCGCCGCGTTTTCGCGGCCTGCACGCGCTGCGCCGTTACCCCAACGGCGAAGAGCGCTGCATCGCCTGCAAGCTGTGCGAAGCGGTTTGCCCGGCTGTGGCCATCTCCATCGAGTCCGATGCCCGCGCCGATGGCACCCGCCGCACCACGCGCTATGACATCGACCTGACAAAGTGCATCTTCTGCGGCTTCTGCGAAGAAGCTTGCCCGGTCGACGCCATCGTCGAGACGCATATTCTCGAATACCACGGCGAAAAGCGCGGCGACCTGTACTTCACCAAGGACATGCTGCTGGCAGTGGGCGACCGCTACGAGCCGCAGATCGCCGCGGCCAAGGCCGCGGACGCCAAGTATCGCTGATAAGCGCATTACAGGGCATGCCCGCCGAACCTGGCGGGCGTTGCCAATGCATTGTGAATCGGGCCCCGTGTGGGGCTAACGAAAAGGATGCCGCAAGGGCAGGCCACCAGGGGTGGCTTGTGCCGGAAGGCTCGACGAGGACCATGGAACTCACGACCACCATCTTCTATGTCTTTGCGCTGGTGCTGGTGCTCTCCGCACTGAAAGTCATCACTGCGAAGAACCCGGTGCACTCCGCACTGTTCCTCGTGCTGTCGTTTTTTACGGCAGCCGCGATCTGGATGCTGCTGAAGGCCGAATTCCTCGCCATCCTGCTGGTGCTGGTGTACGTGGGCGCCGTGATGGTGCTGTTCCTGTTCGTGGTGATGATGATCGATATCGACATCGAGCACCTGCGGCGGGACTTCTGGACCTATGTGCCGCTGGCTTCGGTGATCGGCGCGCTGATCATCGGCGAGATGGCCACCGTGCTGGTGCGTAACTTCATCGGCACCACGGTGCCGCTGAACAACGTGGCGCAGGGCCCGGACTACTCCAACACGGCCGCGCTCGGCAAGCTGATCTACACCGACTACATCTACGCCTTTGAAGTGGCGGGCATCATCCTGCTGGTGGCGATCATCGCCGCCGTCGCGCTGACGCTGCGCCGCCGCAAGGACAACAAGTCGCAAGACGTGGGCGAGCAGTTGCGTACCCGCCGCCAGGACCGCGTGCGCCTGGTCTCGATGCCCAGCGAAGCCCGTGCCGGCGCCCAAGCCAGCCCGGATGCCGCGGCTGCCGCTAACAAGAACTAAAGCCCGGAGAAACGCTGTGCTCTCTCTCGCCCATTTCCTCGTGCTCGGTGCGATCCTGTTCGCCATCAGCATCGTTGGTATTTTCCTGAACCGCAAGAACGTGATCGTGCTGCTGATGGCGATCGAGCTGATGCTGCTTGCGGTCAATATGAACTTCGTCGCCTTCTCGCACTATCTGGGCGACCTGGCAGGACAGGTTTTCGTTTTCTTTATCCTCACGGTGGCTGCGGCCGAATCGGCAATCGGCCTTGCAATCCTGGTCGTGCTGTTCCGCAACCTGGACACGATCAACGTGGACGACATGGACACCCTCAAGGGTTGATCCGCGCCGCTACGTTATGAATCAAGACCGTTCTCCGACCGCACACCACTAAGCGTCCTATGGCAACCACGCTCGACCCCAACCTGCTACTGGCGATTCCGCTCGCACCGCTCGCCGGTGCAGCCATCGCCGGCCTGTTCGGCACCAAGTTCTTCAGCACATTCTCCTCGGAGACACGCGCCGGCCGCACGCTGGCCCACACCGTGACGATTCTCGGCGTGGCGATTTCCTGCCTGCTGTCGATCATCGTGCTGATGGACGTCATGAACGGCGCGAGCTTCAACGCCACCGTGTACGAGTGGATGAAGATCGGCGACCTGAAGATGGAAGTGGGCTTCCTGGTCGACTCGCTGACCGCGATGATGATGGTGGTGGTGACCTTCGTCTCGCTGATGGTGCACATCTACACCGTCGGCTACATGAGCGAAGACCCCGGCTACAACCGCTTCTTCGCCTACATCTCGCTGTTCACCTTCTCGATGCTGATGCTGGTGATGAGCAACAACTTCCTGCAGCTGTTCTTCGGCTGGGAAGCTGTGGGCCTGGTGTCGTACCTGCTGATCGGCTTCTGGTACACCCGCCCGACCGCCATCTTCGCCAACCTGAAGGCGTTCCTGGTCAACCGCGTGGGTGACTTCGGCTTCATCCTCGGCATCGGCCTGCTGCTGGCCTACAGCGGCAGCATGAACTACACCGAAGTCTTCGCCGCGCGCGACCAGCTCGCCACGGTGATCTTCCCGGGCACCGACTGGTTGATGATCACGGTCGCCTGCATCTGCCTGTTCATCGGCGCCATGGGCAAGTCGGCGCAGTTCCCGCTGCACGTGTGGCTGCCTGACTCGATGGAAGGCCCGACCCCGATCTCCGCGCTGATCCACGCCGCCACCATGGTGACGGCCGGCATCTTCATGGTCGCGCGCATGTCGCCGCTGTTCGAGCTGTCGGACACCGCGCTGTCGTTCGTGCTGGTGATCGGCGCCATTACCGCGCTGTTCATGGGCTTCCTGGGCATCATCCAGAACGACATCAAGCGCGTGGTGGCTTACTCCACGCTGTCGCAGCTGGGCTACATGACCGTCGCCCTGGGCGCGTCGGCGTACTCGGTGGCCGTGTTCCACCTGATGACCCATGCTTTCTTCAAGGCACTGCTGTTCCTTGCCGCGGGCTCGGTCATCATCGGCATGCACCACGATCAGGACATCCGCAACATGGGTGGCCTGCGCAAGTACATGCCGATTACCTGGATCACCTCGCTGGTGGGCTCGCTGGCCCTGATCGGCACGCCGTTCTTTGCTGGTTTCTACTCCAAGGACTCGATTATCGAGGCCGTGGCCGAGTCGCATATCCCGGGCTCGGGATTCGCTTACTTCGCGGTGCTGGCCGGGGTGTTCGTCACGGCGTTCTACTCGTTCCGCATGTACTTCCTGGTGTTCCACGGCGAAGAGCGTTTCGGCAAGGAGGACCACCACGCGCATCACGAGGGCAACCATGACGATGAGGAGGCAACGGCCGACCATCATCACGGCCTGGCCCCGGGCGAGAAGCCGCACGAGTCGCCGTGGGTCGTCACGCTGCCGCTGGTGCTGCTGGCCATCCCGTCGGTGGTGATCGGCGCGATCGCGATCGGCCCGATGCTGTTCGGCGACTTCTTCAAGAATGGCGTGGCCTTCAAGAACGTGATCTACGTGGGTGAGAACCACCACGCGATGGCGGAGCTGACCGAAGCCTTCCACGGCTGGGTGGCGATGGGCCTGCATTCGCTGACCACGCCGGTGCTGTGGCTGGCCATCTCGGGTGTGGTGCTGTCCTGGTTCTTCTACATGAAGCGCCCGGATATCCCCGCCGCGATCAAGCAACGCTGCTCGGGCCTGTACACGCTGCTCGACAACAAGTACTACATGGACGCCATCAACGAGGCAGTGTTTGCCCGCGGTGCACGTCTGCTTGGCACCGGCCTGTGGAAGGGCGGCGACCAGGGGCTGATCGATGGCCTGGTGGTCAACGGTGCCGCACGTGTGGTCGGCTGGTTCGCTTCGGTGAGCCGCTACCTGCAGTCCGGCTATATCTACCATTACGCATTCGCCATGATCCTGGGCATGCTGGTACTGCTGACGATGACGGTGTTCGGCACCTCACTCGCCACAGTGGGCACCAAGTAAGGAAAACAAGAAAATGGTTCTGTCTTTCGCTATCTGGCTGCCGATCTTTTTTGGCCTGCTGATACTAGCCTCGGGTTCCGACCGCAGCCGCTGCTATGTGCGCTGGATGTCGCTGTTCGGCTCCATCGTCAGCTTCATCGTCACGCTGCCTCTGGTGTTTCATTTCGACCGCTCCACGGCGGCCATGCAGTTCGTCGAGAAGTCGGGCTGGATCGAGCGCTTCAACATCAACTACCACCTGGGTGTCGACGGCATCTCGATGTGGTTCGTGGTGCTGACCGCCTTCATCACGGTGATCGTGGTGATCGCCGCCTGGGAGGTGATCACCGAGCGCGTGGCCGAGTACATGGCAGCGTTCCTGATCCTGTCGGGCGTGATGGTCGGCGTGTTCTGCGCGCTCGACGGCATGCTGTTCTACGTGTTCTTCGAAGCCACGCTGATCCCGATGTACATCATCATCGGTGTCTGGGGCGGCCCGAACCGTGTCTACGCGGCCTTCAAGTTCTTCCTCTACACGCTGCTCGGCTCGCTGCTGACGCTGGTTGCGCTGCTGTACCTGTACAGCAAGACCGGTACGTTCGAGATCCTCGAATGGCACCAGGCCAAGCTGTCGATGAACGAGCAGATAGCGCTGTTCATTGCCTTCTTCATGGCCTTCGCCGTGAAGGTGCCGATGTGGCCCGTCCACACCTGGCTGCCCGACGCCCACGTGGAAGCGCCGACCGGCGGCTCGGTGGTGCTGGCCGCCATCATGCTGAAGCTGGGCGCCTACGGTTTCCTGCGTTTCTCGTTGCCGATCGCACCCGACGCCAGCCATAGCCTGTCTGCGTTCATCATCGCGATCTCGCTGATCGCCGTCATCTACATCGGTCTGGTCGCGCTGGTGCAGGCCGACATGAAGAAGCTGGTGGCGTACTCGTCGATCGCCCACATGGGCTTCGTCACGCTGGGCTTCTTCATCTTCAACGAGATCGGCATCGAGGGCGGCATCATCCAGATGATCTCCCACGGCTTTATCTCGGGCGCGATGTTCCTTTGCATCGGCGTGCTGTATGACCGGGTGCACTCGCGCCAGATCGCCGATTACGGCGGTGTGGTGAACACCATGCCGAAGTTCGCGGCGCTGTCGGTGTTCTTCGCCATGGCCAACTGCGGCCTGCCGGCTACCTCGGGTTTCGTCGGTGAGTTCATGGTCATCCTGGGCGCGGTCAAGTTCAATTTCTGGATCGGCCTGCTGGCAGCCACAGCACTGATCCTGGGCGCCGCCTATTCGCTGTGGATGGTCAAGCGCGTGATTTTTGGCGACGTGGTGCACAAGCACGTCGCCGAGCTGGCCGACCTGAGCAAGCGCGAGTTCCTGATGCTCGGCCTGCTGGCGATCATGACCCTGTATATGGGCCTGTATCCGAAACCCTTCACCGATGTGATGCACGCTTCCGTGGTGAACCTGCTGTCGCACGTGGCGCAGTCGAAGCTGTAATCGGGGAGAGAAACAAACATGCAACCGTCCTCGACATTGGCACCTGTGGCGCCAATCATTTTCCTGGCGATCGGGATCGCCGCGGTCAACTGGATCGACCTTGCCCGCGGCAAGAACCGCACCAGCGTGGCCTATCCGCTGTCGCTGCTGATCACGCTGGTGCTGACCGCGTGGTTCGGCATCAACGGCGTGGCCGGCGAGACCCATTACGCCTTCGCCAACCTGGTGGTGGTGGACCCGATGGCCAACCTGCTGTCGGCCTTCGCTTCCGCGGCGCTGTTCGTCACGCTGGTCTACACCCGTAGCTACCTGGCCGACCGCGACATGTTCAGCGGCGAGTTCTACATGCTCGCGCTGTTCACGCTCGGCGGGCAGATCGTGATGATTACCGGCAACAACTTCCTGACCCTGTACCTGGGCCTGGAATTGCTGTCGCTGGCATCGTACGCGCTGGTGGCCTTGCGCCGCGACAACCGCGTGACCTCCGAGTCCGCCATCAAGTACTTCGTGCTGGGCGCACTGGCCTCGGGCTTCCTGCTGTATGGCATGTCCATGCTGTACGGTGCCACCGGCTCGCTGAACCTGGGCGAAGTGTTCCGCGTGGTGGAATCGGGCCGCGTCAACACCACCATGCTGGCCTTCGGCGTGGTCTTCATCGTGGCCGGCATTGCGTTCAAGATGGGCGCCGCACCGTTCCACATGTGGATCCCGGACATCTACCAGGGCTCGCCGACCGCGGTGACGCTGCTGATCGCTGGCGCGCCCAAGCTGGCTGCGTTCGCCATGGCGCTGCGCCTGCTGGTGGAAGGCCTGCTGCCGCTCGCGGTGGACTGGCAAGTCATGCTGATGGTGCTGGCCGTGGCGTCGCTCGCCATCGGCAACCTGACCGCCATCGTGCAGACCAACCTGAAGCGGATGCTGGCTTACTCCACCATCTCGCACATGGGCTTCCTGCTGCTGGGCCTGCTGTCTGGCGTGGCCGACGGCAAGGCCGACGGCGCCGCCAGCGCCTACGGTTCGTCGATGTTCTATGCCGTGACCTACGTGCTGACCACGCTGGGCACCTTCGGCATCGTGCTGCTGCGCGCCGGCAAGGATTTCGAAGCCGAGACCCTGGACGACCTCAAGGGCCTGTCGCGCAAGAACCCCTGGTACGCGCTGCTGATGCTGGTGATGATGTTCTCGCTGGCCGGCATTCCGCCGACCATGGGCTTCTACGCCAAGCTGGCGGTGCTCGAAGCCGTGGTCAAGAGCGGCATGACCTGGCTGGCCGTGGCGGCCGTGCTGTTCTCGCTGATCGGCGCGTTCTACTACCTGCGTATCGTCAAGCTGATGTACTTCGATGCGCCGGCCGACGAGCGCAAGCTGGAGTCCAGCTTTGGCCTGCGTTCGATGCTGACGCTGAACGGCGCGGTCATCATTGCCCTGGGCCTGTTCCCCGCAGCGTTGATGAACCTGTGCTACCAGGCGATCCGCGCCACGCTGGCGTCCTGATGCACCACGGCGGCGTAGCGATATGAGTTCATCTGCGGCGGGCTGGTTTGTCATCTTGTTGGCATTGGTCTGTGCCAACCTGCCGTTCATCAACCAGCGGCTGTTCGCGCTGATTCCGCTGCGTTTGGCCAGGAAGCCGCTGTGGATGAGGCTGGCTGAGTTGATCACCTGGTATGTGGTGGCGGGCCTGGCCGGCTTCGCCGTGGAGGCGGGGCTGGGCAACGCCTTCCCGCAGGGCTGGCAGTTCTACGCCATTACCGCCTGCATGATGCTGGTGTTTGCCTTCCCGGGCTTCACCTGGCAGTACCTCGTCAAACATCGCGCGGCTTGACAGCCGGGTAGCGAAGGCGCCCGGGCCGGCCGCGTCCGGACCCGGAGCTTTCATGAGCGACAAGATTGACACGCTGGACGCCAGCGAGATCGCCGCTGGCAGCGATCAAGGCCTGAAGGAAGTGTGCGTGGCGTCCGCCACGCTGCACACAGGCAGATTCCTCACTCTCAAGCAAGATATCGTCAAGCTGCCCGACGGCAAGCATGCCGGGCGGGAATACGTGCTGCATCCGGGCGCGGTGATGATGATCCCGCTGTTCGATGATGGCACTGTGCTGCTGGAGCGGCAGTACCGCTACCCGGTTGGTGAAGTGATGCTGGAGTTTCCTGCCGGCAAGCTGGATCCCCAGGAAGGCGCGCAGCGCTGCGGCGAGCGCGAGCTGCGGGAGGAAACCGGCTACAGCGCGCGGCGTTGGGATTACCTCACGCGCATCCATCCCGTCATTTCGTATTCCACCGAGTTTATCGATATCTTCCTGGCGCGGGGCCTGACCGCCGGGCCGGCACAGCTCGATGAAGGCGAATTCCTCGAGACGTTTATCGTGCCGGCGGGGCAGGTGATCGATTGGGTGCGCTCGGGGCGGATTACCGACGTGAAGACGATCATCGGGGCGTTCTGGCTGGAGAAGGTGGTGTCGGGGGTATGGG
>NZ_JBXASU010000080.1:0-33184 GCF_058809705.1 Cupriavidus sp. MPR-AND1C
CCCTGGAACGCCCGCCCGGTATCCACGTCGAACCCGTTCTCAAGCTGGAATATGGTCTTGACCCCGCCGCCGAGATCTTTGGCCCCCTTGAGCCCCCACCGACTACCGTGCGGAAATCCGCTGGCGAGCGCGACCTGGCTGTGGCCGCCAACGTTATTCGTATAGTTAAGCCCCTAGTCGAGCACGCCATACAAAGTCACCGTGCTCTGTGAGACTGCTGGCGCAGCCATGGTGCACAAAACTACTGCGACGAACAATCGCATCTTCATTTTCGTCTCCCGGAACATATTCTTGTCCTGATCGTTTGAGGATGTTTCGATTGCGACGTTGCTCACGCTGATCGTTCGGCGAAGCCAACGGAATCGGGTGACAAGCGGGCGATCTCAGCCGATGGCTGACCGCTTGCGTGGAGTCGAGCGTCAGTCCAGATGAACTCACTGTCCGTGAGCGCGCTCCTGCTCGTGCGAATCGGCACGGTCCGACGGGGAAGAGGCACCTGAACGTCGCCCCCGTGTTGCCAACCAGCACAGGATCGACCCCGCGCACACCATGGATGCGCCTTTCCAGAAGCCGAGCGAAAGTGGGGTGCGCAAAAGCGTGGCCGCCAGGGCCGCAGAAAGCACCGGGATAAAGTACGAAGCGCCGGCGAGGACAGTCACGTTGCCATGCAGGATGCCTACATTCCAGGCCGCATAGCCGAAGCCCATCGCGCAAGCGGCCATCGCAAGGTAGATGATTGCTCCATAACTGAAATCCATCGCACCGCCGCCTGCGGCGAAATATTTGATCCACAGGGCCAAAGCCGTCAGCATGAAGAACAGCGTGATGCCGTTCCTGCCTTCAGCAATCCTGCTGGTGACCGTGCAATAAGCGGCCCAGATCAACGCACCGCAGAACGCGAGCCCATAGCTCAGAGGATTGTCCTTGATGTTCGCCGCCATTCCGGCGAAGTCCAGACCTTGGTCGCCGCCAAGCACCATGCAGATCCCGAGGACGGAAACCAGGAAGCCGGGAACGATCAAAAGGTTCGACTTTTGATTGTTGAATGCAATGGCCGACAGCATCGTAAAGGTCGGCCACAAGTAATTGACCATCCCTACCTCGATGGCCTGCCTGCTGCTGTTGGCATAGCCAATGGACAGAGAAAGGCACAGCTCGTAGGAAACGAACAGGATGCTTCCCCAAACGAGATAGCGCCGGGGAAACGTACTCATTCTGACAAAACCAACCGAGAAGAAGAGCAAAACGGACGCGGCCGTGTAAATCATGGCGGCGCCACCGACGACCCCGAGGCTTTGACTGACACCGCGAATCAGACCGACGATCGAACTCCACAACAGAATGGCGATGAGCCCGATGAGTGTTGCCTTTTTTTTGCTTTGCATAACACCTGCTTGCACTGACATGTCGATCTGAAAGGGAATCCGATTCGTTTTTGGCACACATGCTCAGCCGCAGTCAACCTAATCTTGTCATGGCCGGGCCGAGCATGGTTTGTCTTTCACCTATTTGACCGCTGCGCGATCCGGCACGTCTATCCAGATGGTCTTGATTTCGGTGTACTGGTCGTGTGCCCAGATCGACTTGTCGCGCCCACCGAAGCCCGACTCCTTGTAGCCACCGAAGGGGGTGGTAACGTCACCCTCCCCAAAGCAATTGACCGTAACGACACCTGCGCGGATTTCTCGCGATAGCCGGATGGCGTTGTTCAGATTGCTCGTATAGACGGACGCCGCCAACCCGTAGACGGAATCGTTCGCCAACGCGATGGCCTCTTCCGTGCTGGTGAACGTCGTGACCGACAGGATCGGACCAAATATCTCCTCCTTGAACAACCGGCTGTGCTGGCCCACGCCATCGACCACAGTCGGCTCGACAAAGGTCTCTCCTTCAGTACCCCCACCAAAGGCCACACGCAGATTTTCGGCATTGGCCAGTTCGATATAGGACTGAACCTTCCGGAAATGCGATTCGCTGACTAGCGAGCCGATGCGGTGTTCCGGGTCAAGCGGGTCGCCCATCTTCCATTCACGCAGGTGAACGCCGATATGTGCCAGCAGATTATCCTTGACCTCGGCATGGACGATCAGGCGCGACGATGCCGAGCAATTCTCCCCCATGTTCCAGAAGGCACCATTGACGACGTGCTGCGCCACGACATCGATATCTTCGACGTCGTTCATCACAACCGCAGGGTTTTTCCCGCCGCATTCCAGCACGATGCGTTTCAGGTTTGAGTCCGCAGCGTACCTGAGAAACAGCCGGCCAGTGTCCGTCGAACCGGTGAAGCTCACCATGGACACATCCATATGCTTGCCCAGCGGTTCGCCAACATCCTTGCCGCCTCCGGGTAGCATGTTGAATACGCCGGCAGGCACCCCCGCTTCGTGGGCCAGTTCGGCCACGCGCAATGCGGTCAGCGTGGTCTCCTTGGCGGGTTTGACGATGATCGAACAGCCGACAGCCAGCGAGGGGCCGATCTTCCACGCAAGCATCAGCAACGGGAAGTTCCACGGCAGGACGAGCCCGACCACCCCAATGGGCTCGCGGACCACCAGAGACAGGGCATTCGATCCTACTGGTGCCGTGCTGCCGTAGATCTTGTCGATCAGTTCGGCCTGCCAGCGAATCGTATGGATCGTCTCCGGCACGTCAGTGGCCTGACATTCCCGCATTGGCTTGCCACTGTCGAGGCTTTCCATGACCGCCAGCTCATGCACGTGCTGCTCGAGCAGATCGGCGAAGCGCAGCAATGTAGCCTTGCGCTGCGCCGGCGAGCGGCGATGCCAGCGTCCATCCTCGAATGCGGCCTTGGCCTTCGCCACCGCGATGTCCACATCAAGAGCATCGCAAGCGGTGATCTCGGGCAGCTACAGCGGTGGCAGCAGCGTGAAGGCGAGCGATCCGAGCCTCGGGCCGGTGCAGCCGGCGCACGTTGCGGCTGACGGCGGGCAGGATCGATCAGGTACTTGTAGCCGTTGGCTAGCGTAGCGGGTGTGACTTTTTGTTGCGGCTGGGTTCGGCTGCATGGCCCCACGATATACTCCGCTCGTTGCTGCAACCACAGCGGCCGGGTTTGACAGCCCGACGACAAAAAACGCTGTCAAACACGCTCGCAAAGGAGGCACTCCCATGCCCCAGTCTTCGCTCGCCCATTCCGGGCAAATCGCATCCCCCAAGCTCCCCGTCATCCACCAGCGCCTGCGCGCCTCCCAACGGAGGGCGCTCGATGTATAACTACCCGCGCTACAACATCACTGCCCAACGCACGGGCCGCGATACCTTCCTGACCGTGCATGCGCCATCGGAAAGTCCGCTAAGCCTCGCCGCCGAAAAAACCGCGCAGCTCAATGCGTTGTTGTCAGTCGCAGTCGAGAACGCGGCGGGTGGCACCTTCTGCAACCTCGGTGAGGAGACCCAGGCCCATCTGCTTTCGCTGGTGGCCGTGCTTGCGCACGAGACGCTGGTGTTGAGCGAGCTGGCCGCCGCGATGGATGCGCCGGGGGGCGAGGGCGGCGATGGATGATGCGAGCGCGCTGCCGTGCTGCCGCTGTGCAGGTGGTCTTCGTGTCGCAGTGGCAGGCCAATGCACGCCGCAGAGCCAAATGTCCGAATCCAGCTAGTCCTGCTCTCGCAACGGAGTAGCATGCTGGCTATGAAACTCGATCCGGATACCTGCTACAAGGCCGTGGCTTCGCACGATCGCCGCTTCGACGGGCGCTTCTTCGTGGGCGTGTCGTCCACCGGCGTCTACTGCCGGCCGATCTGCGCGGTGCGCACGCCCAAGCGCGAGAACTGCACGTTCTACGACAGCGCTGCCGCGGCCGAGAAGCAAGGCTTCCGGCCCTGCCTGCGCTGCCGGCCCGAGCTGGCGCCGGGACACGGGCTGGCCGACCTGTCGGGGCGCCTGGCCCAGGCCGCGGCCACGCTGATCGACGAGGGCTTCATGGTGGATGCCGGCGTGGCCGGGCTGGCCGCGCGCATCGGTATTACCGAGCGCCACCTGCGCCGGCTGTTCGATGCGCAGTTCGGCGTCTCGGTGCTGGAGTATGCGCAGACGCAGAGGCTGCTGCTGGCCAAGCGTTTGCTGACCGATACGGGGCTGACCGTGACCGACGTGGCGCATGCCGCTGGCTTTGGCAGCGTGCGGCGCTTCAACGATGTGCTCAAGACGCGCTACGGGCTGACGCCCATGGCCATGCGCAAGCGCGCCGCCGATAACGTGGCCGACGAGCTGGTGTTCGAGCTGGGCTACCGCCCGCCGATGGCGTGGGCCGCGTTCCTGCAGTTCCTGGGCGTGCGCGCGGTGGATGGCGTCGAGCAGCTTGGCGATGGCACCTACGCGCGCACGCTGGCGATCGACAGCGGCGGCCGCACGCATGTGGGCTGGCTGCGGTTGGAGCACGTCGCGCGCCGTCATGTGATCAGGGTGACGTTGTCCGGTTCGCTGGCGCACGTGATTCCGCAGGCGCTGGGCCGCGTGCGGCGGTTGTGCGACCTGGGCTGCCGGCCCGATGTGGTCGATCAGCATCTGGGCCCGCTGGCTGCCGAAGCGCCCGGCATGCGCTTGCCGGGCGCGGTGGATGGCTTCGAGATCGCCGTGCGCGCGGTGGTGGGCCAGGTGATCTCGGTGAAGCACGCGCGCACGCTGCTGGCGCGGCTGGCCGAGCGCCACGGTTTGCCGCTGGCGCAGCCCATGCCGGCGCTGCGCGTGACGTTTCCCGGCGCGGCTACGCTGGCTGGCGTGCCGCCCGAGGTCTTGCGTGAGATCGGCATCCCGCTGGGCAAGGGCCGGGCCATTCATGCCATCGCGGCCCGCGTGGCGGCGGGCGCGCTCAAGCTGGAGCCTGACGCCGCGCCGGAGGACACCATGGCGCGCCTGCGCGAGGTGGAAGGCGTGGGCGACTGGACCGCGCAATACGTGGCCATGCGCGCGCTCGGCTGGCCGGATGCCTTTCCTGGCACCGACTATGTCTTGCGCAAGGTGCTCGGCATCGCTACCGTGCGAGGCATGAACCAGCATGTCGCGCAGTGGGCGCCGTGGCGCGCCTACGCCGCCGTCCACCTGTGGCGGCGCTACGAGGAACACAAGCCGGATAAGCCGGATAAGCCGGACAAGTCGGACAAGTCGGACAAGTCGGACAAGTCGGACAAGTCGGTACGAGGCGACAAGACAAGGGACACAACCAGCGACACAACAAGGAACACACCATGATTGCCTACCGCATCGTCGCCAGCCCGTTGGGCGAAGTGCTGCTGCGCGTCGACGGCGCGCGCTTGAGCGGGCTGTTCTTCTCCGGGCAGAAGTACTACCCGGCGGCGGCCACGCCTGACACCAACTTGCCCGCCGCCGCGAAGCCCGTCTTCGAGCAGGCCGCCGATGAACTGGCCGACTATTTCGCCGAGCGCCTGCAGGTCTTCACGGTCCCCATGGTGCTGGGCGGCAGCCCGTTCCAGCACGCGGTCTGGCAGGCACTGTGCGAGATCCCGTTCGGCGAGACCACGTCATATGGCGAACTGGGCGCCGGGCTGGGCCTTGCCCCCACCCATGCGCGCGCGATCGGAGGGGCGGTGGGGCGCAACCCTTTGTCGGTGATCGTGCCTTGCCATCGCGTGCTGGGCGCCAGCGGCGACCTCACTGGCTATGCCGGTGGCACCGAGCGCAAGCGCGCGCTGCTCCGGCTCGAAGGCACGGCCGCGGCCATGGCACTGCCCATCCTGCGTCAGTCGGCGTTGGCATGTTGAGCCAGCGGCATCGCGCCGCTGCGCTTGACCACCCGCGCCAGGCCGTCACGGGAGGTGGGACCGATGGCACGTTTGTTCGTGGCGATTGAGGTACCGCCAGCGCTGGCGGTGGCGTTGCTGGCTCGCGTGCCGCGCGTGACGGGCATCCGGGCGGCGGCACCGCATCAGGTCCATCTCACGCTGCACTTCCTTGGCGAGCAGGACGACGCCACGGCGGCGTGCATCGAGCGGGCGCTTGGGGCCGTGCGCGGCGCGGCCTTTGCGCTCACGGTGAAAGAGGCTGGCTATTTTCGCGGGCGGCGGGCGAGTGTGCTGTGGGCGGGCGTGGCGCCCCATGCGGCGCTGGACAGCCTGCATGCGCAGATGGCGCAGGCGCTTGCCGGATGCGAGGGCGCGACGTTACCGGATGGAAGCGCGCAGCAGCATGCGCGCTTCCATCCTCACATCACGCTGGCGCGCTGCGGGCCTGCCGTGGCGGATACCGCGCTGCAGGCATGGCGCGACGCGCAGGCCGGGCTGGTGTGCGAGCCGTTCCCCGTGGAGCGCTTCATCCTGTATCAAAGCCACCTGCGCGCGGGCGGCGCGCAGCATGTATGCCGGCGTGCGTATGCGCTGGACCCGGCGGCAGGCTGATGCCGCCGGCAAGGGCCGGCAAGGGCCGGCGTTATGCCAGGTTGCCCAGGCCAAGCGCCACCCCAAGCGCCAGCAACACCGAGCCAATCACCCGATCCAGCCAGCGCTGGCGCCGCAGCATGGCGGCGCGCAACGCGGGCGTGGAAAAGCAGCACGCAATCAGGCCAAACCAGGCCAGGTGCGCCAGCGACATGAACAGGCCATAGCCGAACTGCACGGCCAGCGGCGTTTGCGCATTCACCACCTGCGTATAGGTGCTGACCACGAACAAGGTGGTCTTGGGATTGAGCGCATTGGTGAGAAAGCCCATCTTGAGCGCGCCGGGCGCTGTCAGCGCAGGGGTGCCCGCATCCGCGCCGAGCGGCGGCGCATTCGGGTCCGGCGCGCGCTTGCGCAAGGTCTGGATGCCGATCCAGATCAGGTAGGCGGCGCCGAGCAGTTTCACCACCGTCAACAGGTTGTGCGCGTGCTCCATCAACAACGCCACGCCAAACATCGTGTAGAAAACGTGCACCTGTACGCCAAGGGCGATGCCGAGCGCGCACAGCAGCCCGGCCTTGCGGCCATGCACGAAGCTGTTGCGCATCACCATGGCGAAGTCGGGGCCCGGGCTGATCACGGCCAGCACGGTGATGGTGGCGACGGCCAGCAGTTCGGTGAGAGGGTGCATTTGTATGAAGATCCTTGACCGGAAAGAAATCGGGTTTCAGGCATTCTCTGCGCTGATATGTGGCGCCACAACCGATTTATACTTGTGCAAATCCGTGAGAAAAACTGACACATCAAGGCAAGCATGCACTGGCTGGGCGGAATCCGTTTCTTCGAAGCCGCGGCGCGGCACCAGAGTTTCATGCGGGCTGCGGACGAACTGCACCTGACCCACGGCGCGGTCAGCCGCCAGATTCGCCAACTGGAGGAGGCGCTCGGCGTGACGCTGTTCGAGCGCCGCAACCGGGCCGTGTTCCTGACCGAGGCGGGGCATATCCTGCATGCTGCCGCCACGCAGTCGCTCGACGTGCTGGGCGCGGCCGCGCAGCGCATCCGCGCGCATGGGCAGCCCAGGGCGCTGGTCTTGTCGTGCGAGCCCACCATCGCCATGCGCTGGCTGATTCCCCGCCTGCCGCGCTTTACAGAGTCGCATCCGGAGGTGACGCTGCACCTGATGGCCGCTGGCGGTCCGGTGGACTTTGCGCGCAGCGGCGTGGACCTGGCGCTGCGCCGCAACGATTTTCATGTGGGGCCGGAACTGCATGCCCATGAAGTTGCCGAGGAATGGGTGGGCGTGGTCTGCCGCGCCGGGGCCAGCGCCGGGGCATCGTCGCACCGGCTGCATACGCGCTCGCGCCCGGATGCCTGGCAGCGCTGGGCCAAGGCCGCTGGCGGCGCGCAGCGCTTTGGCGCGGACGCCTGGTACGAGCATTTCTACCTGACCATCCAGGCCGCCG
The DNA here is from genome assembly GCF_058809705.1 of Cupriavidus sp. MPR-AND1C. NCBI lineage: Bacteria > Pseudomonadati > Pseudomonadota > Betaproteobacteria > Burkholderiales > Burkholderiaceae > Cupriavidus > Cupriavidus sp. MPR-AND1C. The sequence goes on from NZ_JBXASU010000080.1 coordinate 7,824, forward strand.
CGGCCGGGCTTGGCTGCGCGATCGCGTCGCGCCTGATGGTGGCCGACGAACTTGCCGATGGCCGCATCGCCGCGCCGCGGGGCTTCGTGCGCGACGGATCTTGCTATCAGTTGCTCTCGCCAGTGGCGTTCGAGCACGATGCGCGGCGTCGCGCGGTCAGGGACTGGCTGTGCCAGGAGGCGCAAGCATCGCTCGGCGCGGATCCGGCGCAGGTGGCCGCATCGCCACATCCTGTGCGCGGGGCCAAGGGCGCGGCAAAACGCGGTGGGCGCAAAGACGGCAAATGAGGCGCGAACCCGCCCCGGCGGGCTACCCCACGGAAGTCTGGCTCAAGTTTTGCCACACTTCGCCGTTGTTCAAACAAGAGCTTGCGCAGCAGCAGGCGTCGCGCTTAACATGCGGCGCTAGCCGCTCGCCCCCGCTTGCATCCGGGTGCGTGCGGCAGCCCGAATTCCCCCGTCGCAAGCCAGTCTGGCGCGACGCAGGCCTCTCTCAGACGTTTGCGTGATTTTCATGAGTCTCCAAGATTCCCCGGAGCAATCCGAGCTTGACGCCGGCGCGTTGCCAGACGACCGCTATCGCCTTACCCATTCCTCGCAGATTGGCACCGTGCTGCGCGACCTCGCCTGGCAGAAGTGCATCCTGAACGTGCGCGCGCGTACTGCCCACGAGATGGTCACGTCCGTGCTGCATGTGGATCCGGCCAGCCGCACCTTTGTCTTCGACTGGTGCTCCACCGAGCCCGAGCGGCAGGCGCTGCTGGCCTCCAACGAGAATGCCTTCTCGGCGTCGCTGCGCGGGGTGCCCGTGAACTTCATGATCGGCACGCCCGAGATCACCCAGTACAAGGGTGGCCCGGCATTTTCCGCGCCGTTCCCGGAGAAGCTCTATCACTTCCAGCGCCGCCGTCATTTCCGCGCGCGCACGCTGGTTACCAAGGGCTATGTCTGCACCATCAAGATGAGCGACGGCACCGCGCTCAAGCTCGATATTGCAGATCTCTCGCTCTCGGGCGTCGGGTTGCGCTCCAAGACCGTGGACGCCACGCAGTTGCCGGTGGGCACCACCATCTCCGGCGTGCATCTGGATTTTGGTGCGCTGGGCAAGCTGGACCTGAGCGTGCAAGTGGTGGGCCACTGGCTGGCCGGGCGCGATGACAGCGCCATTCACCATTTCGGCTGTGCGTTCTCCAACCTTGACGGCCGCATGGAGAATTTCCTGCAGCGGCTGGTGTTTGCGCTGGAGCTTGCCAGCCGCGGCTAAGCGCATCTGGCCGCCGTTTTCGCTCAACCCGCGCTGATGCGAATCCGGTTGCGGTCGGCGCGCTTGGCTTCATAGAGCGCGCGGTCCGTGTGCGCCAGCCATTCGTGGTGGCCCGCCATGCCGGCGTCGAAGGCGGCCACGCCAAGGCTGGCGGTGTGGCCACGCAGCGCGGCAATGCCCGCGCCGGCAGCTGTGCCCGGCTGCAGCGAGCGCGACAGACGCTCGGCCATTTCCACCGCCTGCGTCAGGCTCGCGCCACTGAGCAGCACGCCAAACTCCTCGCCGCCGTATCGCCCCACCAGGCATTGCCGCGTTTCACCGCGGGCCGCCGTGCCGTGCTGCGCGGCGTGCTGCATTACCAGCGCGGCAAAGGCCTTGAGCGCTTCGTCGCCAGCCAGGTGGCCATGGGTGTCGTTGAGCTGCTTGAAATGGTCGATGTCGAGCAGCACCAGGCTGGCGGTGCTGCGCCTCCCGGTCTTGCAGGCCTGGAATTCCGCGGCCAGCATGGCTTCCCAATAGCCCCGGTTGAGCACGCCGGTGAGGCCGTCCAGGCGGCTGTTGGCCTCGATCTGCTTGCCGTGCGCGGCCAGGCGGCGGGAGATGCTGTAGGTGGTGCGCCCCAGCGCCAGCGGGTAGAGCACCAGCATCGGCAGGCTGGCGACGATGGTGGTGAGGTTGGCCTGCGGATGCCAGGCCGCGCCGAAGGCCACGATACCTGCCAGCGCCCCCGCCAGGTGCCACCCCAGGCCATGCAGCAGCAGGCGCGTGCCGCCCGCCGCTACATTGTTCATGCTCATCATCGCCAGGATCAGCACGCTTGGCAGCAGGTTGAATTTCATGGCCGCGGCCCAGACGCCGCCGAGCACGGCATCGATCATCATGTTCTGGATTTCCGCACGGAACGGCACCTCGCTGCGCCTTGAGCGCCAGGCAGCGACGTGCGGCCAGGCAAAGCCGTGCAGGAAGACCAGCGCCAGCAGCCAGCGCGGCACGCCCGCTTCCAGCATGGCCGCCGCCACCGCAAAGAACCCGATCGCCAGCCCGATGGCGCGCATGGCGTAGACCCGCCGGACAAAACGCATGCCCTTGCCTGCCAGCGGGTTAAGGGTGCTTTGCGCCATGCGTGTGCGGTTCCTTGTCGGTTTTGGTTTCAGGCGGCTCAGGCAGTTCAGGCGGCGATCAGCTTGCCGATCGCCACTGCCGCTTCGCGCATCGGCGGCAGCAGGCGCGAGATCATCTCTGCTTCCGATACCTGCGCCGCGCGCACGCTGACACTGATGCCCGCCATGACGCTGCCCGAGATGCCGCGCACCGGCACCGCGATGGCGCGCAGGCCGGGTTCCAGCTCTTCGTCGATCAGCACATAGTCCAGTTCGCGCGCATGCGCAAAGCTGGCCTCCAGCTCGGCCCTCGAGATCTTGGTCTGCAGCGTGCGCGGGCGCAGGTCGACGTGATCGAAGAAGTCTTCCAGCGCCGGCTCGGCCAGGTGGGCCAGCAGCATGCGGCCGATCGATGTGCAGTACGCCGGCAGCCGGCTGCCCATGCCGAGCGAATAAGTGAGCACCCGCTGCACCTCCGAGCGCACCAGGTAAAGGATGTCGGTATCGTCCAGGATGGCCAGTGCCGAGGTCTGCTGGATGCGCGTGCTCAGCGCGTCGAGGATCGGCTGGGCCAGCGACACCAGCGACGTCGACGAGAAATAGGCATGGCCCAGGTGCAGCACGCGCGGGCGCAGCGCGAACTGGCCGCCTTGCTGGCTGACGTAGCCAAGCTGCTCCAGCGTGTACAGGCAGCGCCGCACCGAGGCACGCGAGAGCTGGGTGCGCTGCGCCACCTGGGAAATGGTGAGCGGGCGCTTACGCTCGGAGAAGGCTTCGAGCACGCTCAGGCCGCGCGCTAGCGACAGCATGAAATTCGGGTCGCCGGCAAAACTGTTGAGAAGGTCGGCCTGGGGGCGGGCGACGCGGACAGTGGCGGCCGTTGCCTGGCCAGGGCTGCTGGGAATGGGGGCGTCCATGTGGGCGAGTGCGCGCGGGTTGTTCGATAATCGCGCATCTTAAACCGGCTGGGCTCCTCGGGCCAGCGCTTTTGTTGCGACCGATCCCCATTTTGGTGCGGGGATCGGGTTGGCCGGCTAAAAAAACGTCGCCGTCTCAAGGGAACGGCGACTGGAAGGGTGTGTCATCAAGACGGGGGTCCCGGCGACACGTCCAGCATAGGACGCGGCCGTTAGACATTAAATACAACTTCCGAGGGGATTCATGTCTCGCCATCTCTCAGCCGCCGGGCGCGCGTGGCGCCTGGCGGCCCCCGCCGCCCCCTGCCGTGACGGGGCGGGTAAAATCGCGCCCTTGATGCCGCCGTCCCGGTCCGTCCCCGCCAAGCATTGCGTGGCGGGCCCGGCCAGCGCCCGCAGCCCACCGCGCAGCCCCGAATTGAAGCCAGCCATGACCCATCAGCCCGAACTCTCCCCCGAAGCCGACGACCCGGACGCCGCCGGGGACAACGCAGAAAAGATCCAGGAGCCGCGCCTGTGGCGCGCCGACGGCTGGACCGCCCGCGTGATCAAGAACGAGGACGATGACGGCTGGGCCGTTGCCATGATCAAGGACGGCGAGCCCGAGCCCGCCCTGGTTGGCCCATGGACCATGGGCCGCGACAAGAAGAACCCCAAGCCGCTGGACACCAACGCCTTCTCGACGCTGGTCAAGACCGCCTCCGAAGTGCTGCGCCGGCACGAGCAGCAACTGCATGCCATGCTGCACAAGAGCGTGATCGTCGACACGGATACGGCGCGCATCAGCGTGACGCTCGACATCGTGCCCGACGAAGACAATCCCTTCGCGGTGCTGCGCGCCACCGACGAGCTCGGCGACGAACTGGCCCAGGTGCGCGTGTCGCCGGGCTTCAAGCTGAGCAAGGCCAGCGCCGCGGACTGGATCGAGAACGCCTACCGCAAGCCGCGCTGAGCGGCCAGGAGAACGCTCGCACAGCGCGGTTGAACAGCGCCGAGGCCGAGCTTGCCGCCTCAGGCCAGCAGCACCAGTGCGATGGCGATCGCCGCCGGCAGGCCCTGCACCCACAGGATCTTGCGGCTGGCCGTGCAGGCGCCGAAGATGCCGGCCACCAGCACGCAGCACAGGAAGAACAACTGCACCGGCACCGCGGCGGTGGCCAGGCCCCACAGCAGGCCGGCCGCGAGAAAGCCGTTGTACAGCCCCTGGTTGGCCGCCAGCGCCTTGGTGGCGACGGCGAATTCCTGCGTTAGCCCGAAGGCCCGCATGCCCTTGGGCTTATCCCACAGGAACATCTCCAGCACCATGATGTAGACGTGTTCCAGCGCTACCAGCGCGACAGCTGCAAGGGACAACCATGTCATGACGGAAGTCTCGGCAAGGGAAAGTAGGGGAGGGGGCGTTTTGCTGCGCTAGCGTTTCGGCGCAGGGGCAAGCCGCGCGATCAGCGCGGCATGGCGCGGGTGCGATGCCAGCAGGCTGCCGGCATCGGCCAGCTCGAACTCGCTGAACTCAAAGCCCGGCGCCACGGTGCAGCCCACCAGCGAGAAGCCATCCGGATCGCTGCGCTCGGCGGCGAACCAGCAGCCAGCCCTGACCACGGCCTGGAACACCGCGTCGTCATCGGCGAGCGCGTTGCCCAGCCGGTGCGTGGTGAGGCTCCCGTCTTGGTCCAGCACATGCACGTTGAGCGGGCAGCCCGCGTAGAAGTGCCACACCTCGTCGGAGCGGATGCGGTGCCAGGCGGAGTAGGCGTTGTCGCACAGCAGGTAGTAGATCGCCGTGGAGGCGGCATGTGTGGCGGGATTGCCGGCCCCCTCACTCGACTGACGCAACACACGCGCGGCGTCGCGATGGGTCTCGCGGTAGTAGCCGCCTTCCGGATGCGGCTGCAGGCCGAAGCGCTGGATCAGTTGGTCTTTGTCTTTGTCTTTGTGTTGCGAGTCAGGTCGGGCAGGCATGCGTGGCGCTCCGGGATCGGTAGCCGCCATCATGCCCGCTTGCCGGCGCCGTAAGCAACCAGCGTCCTTGTGCATCCACGCCGCGCTGCGCAGCGTATCTGGTTTAACCGCGCGATTCACGTGTGGCCGGACCAGCGCAAGGCGCTGCTCCCCTGCAAGCCAGCCGCGATCCGCCGATCGCCCAGAAGGAGATTGCCATGACCCGCCATTTCTTCAAGTCCTTGATGACTTCGGCCGCACTTGCCGGCATTGCCGCCACGGCGGTTCCGGCGCAAGCCGCTGGCCCCAGGGATAGTGCCGTGTCCGGGGATCGCTACGGCTACGTCTTCCATGCGTCGCGTTTCGATGTCTATAGCGATGGCGCGCGCCTGGACCCGGCTGCCGCTGCGGCGACGGGCGCGGATGCCAGCCGCCGGAGCAAGCCGGATCCGTTCTCGGACGGCGCGCGCAAGCTGGCTGGCATGGACCGCGGCGGCGTTTCCGCGGATCCGTCGCGCACGGTTGATCCGTTCTCGGACGGCGCGCAAAAGCTGGCCGGCATGGACCGCAGCGGCCCTTCCGCAGATCCCGCGCGCAAGTTCGACACCTATCAGGACGGCGCGCATGCCTGACCATCGGTGCAATAACCGGGGCAACAACCGGGGCAACAACCGGGGCAACAACCGGGGCAACAACCGGGGCAACAACCGGAGCGCTGGCCCGCGGCCTCGCAGGCGCCTCGTTCAGGGTTTTTGAAGTTTGCATGCAAGTCAACGCACTGCACCGCGCCACCTTGGTGGCACACTACTGCCTATGCCCGTTGGCGCGAGCATCCTCGCTTGCGCCGATTACCTTGCGGGGGCGAAAACGGCCATAGTGCGGGAGATCGGTGTGGGTGAATTGCAGTCCTTGCTGGAGAGCCACGGCGTGATGCTCGTGTTTCTCAATGTGCTGGCCGAGCAGGCCGGGCTGCCGGTGCCGGCCGTTCCGATGCTGTTCGTTGCCGGCGCGCTCGGCATGCGCGAGGGCGGCCCGGCGCTGGGTGCCGTGCTGGCGGCCGTTATCCTGGCCTGCCTGATTGCCGATACGGCCTGGTACTTCGCCGGCAAGCGGCTCGGGCAACCCATGCTGCGCACCATCTGCCGCGTTTCCATCTCGCCCGACAGCTGCATCCGCCAGACCCAGTCGCTGTATTTGCGCGTGGGTCCGCGCTCGCTGGTGTTCGCCAAGCTGCTGCCGGGCGCCGGCGCACTGTCCACCGCCATGGCTGGCATGACCGCCACGCCGTTCGCGGTGTTCCTGTTCTACGACGCCATCGGGGCGCTGGTGTGGGCCGGCGGCGCGTTGCTGGTTGGCGTGGTGTTCACCGATTTTGTCGAAGTCATCCTGAACGCCTTCAGCATCTATGGCCCGGTGGCCGTCATGGTGGTGCTGGGCGCCTTCGCCGCCTTCGTCGCGTGGAAGTTCTGGCGGCGCGTGCGCCTGTTGCGCCGCACCCGGCGTGTGCCCCGCATGTCGGTGGAGGAGCTCGAAGCGCGCCGGCTAGGCGATCGCTTCCCGCTGGTGCTCGACGTGCGCAGCGACGCGGTGGAGCGGATCCCCGGCGCGACGATCATCGACCTGAATGCGCCGCTGGAATTACTCTCCGAGCATCCGACCAGCATCGACATCGTGGTCTACTGCGCCTGCCCGCATGAGGTATCGGCAGCGGTGCTGGCGGAACGCCTGAAGGCGGCCGGCTACGCCAATACCTGGGCGCTGGCCGGCGGCTTCGACGAATGGAAGCGCCTGCATGGCGAGGCATCGCAGGCCACTGCCACCGAGGGCGATGCCGCGGCGGCGCTTGCGTCACACGCGGGCGGTCCCGGCGCGCTGCGCTAGCGCGGCGCGGGTCAGCAGCCGACCCAGTAGGCGTAGCCCACCAGCCGGTCGCCGAGGAAGTACAGGCGGTACTGGTCGCCGTCGCCGTCCAGCGTGTAGAGCGTGGTGTAGGCGAGCTGCTCGAGCGGGTCGCCCTCGTCGCGGTCGGACGGGCTGCGTACCTTGCCCGGTGCCTCAGCCAGTTTCCAGCGCGGGTTCTTGCGCAGGGCCGTGTTGAGCTGCGTCAGCGTGGAGGCAGCGGTAACCTCCTGGTTTTCCAGCTTGAGCGTCAGCCCGGCCGGGATGCCGTGCAGCGCGCGGATTACGGCGTCGCCGCTGCGGCCCACTTCGATCAGCGCATCGGGGTAGTGGTAGTCCATCAGGTGCTCTTCGTCGAGCGCCGTGCCGCATTCATCCTGGTTGGGCGTGATGTCCGGCGGCTTGCCCCACGCCGCCTGCACGTCCGCCATGCTGGTCAGCCCGCGCAGGGCGACCAGCGGGCGCGCCAGCGGCGCGGGCGCATAACCGGGCTCGTCGTCCGGCTGGGCAGCGTCGTCGGCGCGCGCTGCCTGCGCATCCGATGAGGCGGCGGCGGATGGGGATGTGGCGGAGGTGGCCGGAGCCGGTTCATTGCGTTCGCATCCAGGCAGCGCGGCTAACGCGGCGCAGGCGGCGAGGGCGGACAGGCAGCGGGACAGCGCGGGGCCGTCGGTGTCGTTCAGGCGGAGCATGTTGCAAGAATAGCCGCTAAGGCGGCGACTGCGTCAGGAGCGCAACCATACACCGAAGCGCGCCCGCTGAGAATGCCCGCGTGTGGCTTGCCGCACGTCCGGGCGCCGCCGCGCCTGGTTTCAGTGCGCAGCGCCGGCGCGCTGGAAACCTGTCATGTCGGGATAGATCGCGCGGATCTTGCCCCATTCCACCACGTTGAAGAACTGGCACTTGCCAGCGCCGAAGCGCTTGGCTACTTCCACGCAGAAGCGCACTGCTTCGGCAATGTCGATCTCGTGGTTGGCGCTGGTGGCGCTGCCCGAGACCACCGACTGCGCCGTCAGCGCCACGCCTACCACCGGGGCGGCGGTGGCCACATGCGGCTGCATGATGCTGTTGAAGTGGTACAGGCCGTTGTGATAGGGCGTGATGTCCTGCTGCGAGATCGGGAAGGTCACTGCCGGGCAACCGGTGGTGGACTCCATCGTTGCGACCAGGTCCGGGCTCACGCGCAGGATGTAGCCCTGCATGGCGGTGGGGGAGATCGCAAAGCCGCGCTGCTTGATGATGCTGTTGCCCTTGGAGGCATCGAGCGACAGGATCGCATCCATTTCCGGCAGCACCTGGTACGCGTTCATGGTGTCGGACGACACCGGCATGCCCATGAAGGGCACCGGATCGTGCGGCTGCATCGACACGTTGGTGGACAAGTGCGTGGTCACGATGACGTCGCCGGCCAGGTGGTCGCCCTTGTGCTTCATCTGCGCCAGCTTGAGCGCCACGGCCAGGCTGCCGATCGGGCCGTCCGCGTCGGACACCAGGCCTACCAGTTCCGGGCGCGCGCCGATGGCGCCATTGCGGCCGATCACGCCTAGCGTGGGGGCTTTGCCGCCGCCGCGCTTGCCTTGGGTGCCGGGGATGACGATGGTGAGGAAGTCGGTGGTGTTTGTGGTGGGTTCCGGCGGGGCGTTGTTGATGGTGACGACGTCTACCGTTACGCCGGCGGCGGTGTAGGCACCGAACAGGTCGCGGACGACTGCGCCGTTGGCGTTGGGGCTGTCCAGGGCTTCGTGGATGACTAGGGTTTGTTGCAGGGTCATGGGGGGCTTCTTGAATGGGTTGGGTTGAGGGCCTGAGGTCAAAGGCTTAGCGTCAAAGGCCTAGATTCAAAGGCTTAGAGTCAAAGGCAGTTTCACCACCCCTGCGGGGCGGCGACCTACTTTCTTGTGTTGCCAAGAAAGTAGGCAAAGAAGGCGCCCCATACGGCCTTGGCACACCTTGACGGCTCGCTTCGCATCGCACTTGGGTGATTCCCGCCCCTCGGGCGGGAATCACGGCTACACCGAATCGTTCGCTACGTCCGCTGGGGGAGAGGGCGGGCGCCGGATATGCCGCCGTCATGCCAATCCGCGTTGGCTTGCCGTACCTTCAAAACAAATGGCGCATGCCCAGCATCACGGTGGTCTGGTTGTTGCGGCCGTCCAGTTTCTTGCCGCTGTCGCCGGTCCAGTTGGTCGTTGCGTTGCCGAACAGGCCGGACCAGTCGCCATGTACCCAGTCATACGCCAGCGCCAGGTAGAGGTCGGTGCGCTTGCTCAAGGCGTAGTCCGCCACGCCGTAGGCTGTGGTGCGGTTGCCGCTGAAGGCGTCGGCGCGGGTGCGGTCGTGCATCACGCTGGCGGTCAGCGTGACGGCGGGGGTGACCGTGTAGTTGGCCCCCACGGTGAAGAAGTCGTCGCGCCGGCTGCCGCCGAACACCGAGTTGAACGCGGCGCGGTTGGTGGCGGTGGCGGCGGTCGACATGCTGGTGATGGTGGCGGTATCGGTGCCGCCCTTGGACGAGTCAAAGCCGGCGTCGCGGTCGCTGTGGATATAGTTGGCGAACAGGCTCGCGCGGCCCACCGAGGCCTTCAGCCCGGCCAGGTAGATGCGCGCGGCGCGGCTCATGCTGTCGCGGGTTTGCTGGAAGTCGCCCACGGCCACGAGCGGGCCTGAGGCGTACTTCATGCCCAGCGAGACCGACGACATCGCGGAGCCCTTGCCGGCGGTCTCGCCCAGCGCGTACTCGGCAATCAGCGCCAACGGGCCGTAGTTGCCGGTGTAGCTGATCGCGTTGTCGTAGCGCTGGCCGGTCAGGAAGACCATCCACGCATTGGACGGCGCGGCGCCCACGCCGAGCGGGTCCACGTAGTACAGCATGGTGTTGGCCGTGGTGTACTGCCGGCCCAGCGCCACTTCGCCGTAGCGCTTGCTGCCGATCTTCACATAGGCCTGGCGCCCGAACAGCTGGCCCTGCTGGTCGAGCTTGCCGGTGTCCGCCAGCAGGCCGTTTTCCAGCACGAAGCCCGCTGACAGATCGCCGCCCAGGTCTTCGCTGCCCCTCAGGCCGAAGCGGCTGCCGGACAGAAAGCCCTCGCCACCCTGTTGCAGGCTAGCCAGCGCGCTGCCGTTGGGGTCCGAATGGGTCTGGTAGGTGAGCGCGGTGTCGATCACGCCGTACAGCGTGACGCCGCTTTGCGCCATTGCGGCGGCGGGCAGGCTCAATGCGAGCGCGCCAAGCCAGTGCTTGTTGGTCATGGTTTTTCTCCTCCAAGGGCAATAGGGGGCCCGCGCAGGGGTCTTTCGCCCTGCGTCGGGGTGTGGCGTGGGTGGTGCGGCGCCGCGCGGCGCCCGGGGGGCGCCGGGATTCAGGTCCCGGATTCGAGCCCGGAAATCAGGCCCGGAAGTCTTGCCAGCCGTCCATGCCGGCCGGCCCGGTGATACGCGACAAGGGGAAGGTCTCGCCCTCGCGCAGTGTCTCTACCTGTCCCTCGGCCGTGAAGTGCAGCGCGTGGCGCTCGCCCAGCACCGTGCCGTTGCTGCCGTCGGAGAACAGCGCGGAGCCCTCCGGCAGCGCGAAGACCTGCTCCGGCGCGTTGATGTGCAGGAACTCCGCCAGGCGCTCTTCGCGGCTTTCGCCGTTGTGGCCGGCGGGCTTGCCGCCGATGAAGTGCGGGTTGATCTGGAACGGCACCAGGCGCAGCGCGCGCAGCGAGGGCGGCTGCACGATGGGCATGTCGTTGGTGGTGCGGATGGTCGGGCAGGCCACGTTGCTGCCAGCGCTCCAGCCCACGTACGGCGTGCCGGCCTGCACCTTGGCGCGGATCGCGTCGACGAGATCGGCGTCGTACAGGCGCTTGAGCAGCGCGAACGTGTTGCCGCCGCCCACCGCGATGGCTTCGGCCTCGTCCACCGCGCGGCGCGGGTCGGCGCTGTGGTGGATGGACGCCAGCGCGTAGCCCAGGCGCTCGAACACCGGCTTGACCATGCCTTCGTAGGTATCGAAGCTGAAGGTCACGCCGGCGAAGGGGATGAACAGGACTTTGCGTGGCTCGTGCCTGAGCAGGGCATGGATCTGCGCGTCAGCGTGTTCGAGGTAGCCGAGGTTGTCCTTGCGGGAGCTGCTCATCAGCAAGATGCGTTGGTTCATGTCGGGTTCCGGTAGTTCAGTCGTGATGTCAGGCTCAGGCCACGGCGGCGGCGATCAGTTCGGCCACGCGGTCGATTTCCTCATGGGTATTGAAGTAATGCAGCGAGACGCGTGCCATGGTGGACACGCCGTAGCGCGCCAGGATGGCATCGGCCATGAAGTTGCCGGCTTCGATGATGCACTGCTGCTGCTCCAGCGCGGCTACGATCTTGGCCGGGTCCACGCCGCGCACATTGAAGGGCACGATGCCGATGCGCTCGGCGGCATTGGATGGGCCGTAGAGTTCGAAGCCAGCGACGGCGCAGAGTTTTTCCACGGCGTAGGCGGTGAGATTGCGCACGCGCGCTTCGATGGCGTCGATGCCGATGCGTTCGGCATAGCCGATGGCGGTGCCCAGGCCGAGGATGGCCGGCACGATCGGGCAGCCGGCTTCAAACCGGCGCGCGCCCGGCACCAGCGACAGCGCGCCGGTGGCGCGGTCATAGCTGCCGTTCCACCAGCCCACCAGCGCGGGCTCGATGGTCTCGATCAACGCGCGGCGCACGTAGAGAAACCCCGATCCTTCGGTGGCGCGCAGCGCCTTGCGCCCGCAACCGGCCAGGAAATCGCAATCCAGCGCCTGCACGTCGGAGCGCAGCATGCCCACGCTTTGCGCGGCATTGACCAGCGACAGCACGCCGTGCGCGCGCGCCACCGCGCAAATGGCGGCGGCCGGCTGCACCGCGCCGGTGGAATTGGGCAGGTGCGAGAACGTCAGCAGGCGCGTGCGCGGGGTGACGGCGGCGGTGAAGCTGTCGGGGCTCAGCAGGCCTTGTGCATCGGCCGCCACCATCTTCACCACGATGCCGTGGGTTTGCTCCAGGCGCTTCCACGGCAGCAGGTTGCTGAGCATTTCCGTGTCGGCCACCAGCACTTCGTCGCCCGCTTGCCAGGCGACGCCGCGCGCCACGATGGAGATACTCTCGGTGGCATTCTTGGTGAAGGCGATCTCGTCGGCGGCCGCGCCCAGCAGGCCGGCGAGTTGTGCGCGCGCGGCTTCCACGCGGGCATAGGTGGCCTTGCGGAAGGCCGGCAGGTAGATGCCAACGTGGCCGGTATCGAGCAGGTACGCGCGTACGGCGTCGAGCACGGCGTTCGGCGGCAGCGAGGCCGCCGCGGTATCGAGATAGATGGTGGAGGCCGTCAGCGGGGTGTCGGCGCGGATTGCTTGGATATCCATGGAACGTCTCGGGGTGATGCGGGAAAGAAGGGGCTTCGGCAAGGCTTACTTGCGCAGCTTGGTGACCGAGCCGAAGAAGCTGAACAGCGCGTCGCCCGCGATCACGCCACCGGCGAAAGCGCTCATCTCCGCGATATCGCGCTCGCCACGCAGGCGCAGCAGCACGAAGCGGATCAGCAGCCCTGCGAGTACGGCCCAGCCGGCCAGCGGCGAGGCGATCAGCATGCCGGTGGACAGCAGGATGCCAAGCTGGCGCCTGGAGCCGCCCAGCAACTGCAACAGCGCGCCCGGAATGGCCCAGATCACCAGGTTGCGCGCAATCTCGGCGGACGAGCCGGCCTTGATCGACGCGGCATAGACGCGGTCCACCGGCGGCAGCAGGCCCTGCGAGAAGAAGGTGCCGTGGAACACCAGCACCACCACGGCCGCCACGGCAAAGCCGATCATCGCGGCGAAGAACTGTTGCTTGCGCCCGGCCAGCTCCGCCTCCATGTCGCGGCCTTCGCCGCGCAGCAGGTAGCCGGTCTTGAGGTCGTAGCCCATGTCGGCAAAGGCCGGGCCGGTGGCGGCGGAGAAGCCCACCAGCACCGCCAGCGCCGTCGGCGGGAAACCGATCAGGATGCCGATGGTCAGCGTGATCAGCGCCACCGCGAAGGCCGGGAACCAGCCCGAATGCATGGCCGCGATGCCCACGATCAGCTCGTGCACATAGGCGGCAAACGCGGCGTAGAGCACGAATGCCACCAGCATGCCCAGCGACATATCCGAGACATGGCCGGCCAGCACCGAGATCAGCAGTGCGATGGCCAGGTAGACCAGGAAGCCGCCCGAGAGAATGCGGCTGGCGCGCGCGGCCGGGACTTCGATGGTGCGCGCGTCGGCGGCCGGGGCGTTGCGCGACTTGTGGATCTCGCGTGCCACCTGGAACAGCGCCACCAGCCCGGCGCCGATCATCAGGCCGTGCGGGATATAGGCCTTGGCAATGTCGATGCCGAGCAGCGGCACCGAATAGCCGCGCGTCAGCAGCCCCAGGCCAAACATGGTCAGCGCGGCCAGGTTGCCGAGGAACGCGGCACCAAAGGCCGACATCGGGATGCCCAGCCAGGCCCCGCCCACGCCCACCGCGATGCCCAGGCCGAGAAAGGCTGCCTTGCGCCCGCCGCGGTCGCCAGCCCAGATCGCCTCGGCGGTGGCGATGCCGGCCGGCCAGGTGCCGGTCGCCGGGAAGATCTTGCTGCCGAACAGGAAGTACAGCATGGCGCCGTCGACAAACATGGCGATCACCGCGCCGATCAGCATCGGCGTGGCCAGCTCCGGCATGCCCATGGCGTAGGGCACGCCGAGCGGGATCATCAGGGAATTGGCCGCGCCGAAGGTGGCCGAGGAAATCGCCGTCTGCACCAGGTTCTGGCGCTCCAGCACGCGAAATCGCCGCGTGATCTCCAGCGGAATGCGCGAGAACACGATGGCGATCAGCGCGCCGATGATCGACGTGTTGGCCGAGATGCCGAGCGAGACGATCAGCTGCATGCCGATCATCGCGCCGAAGACCGACAGCCCCACCGATACCAGCAGCAGGAAGGGCTCGGTGATGCGCGCGCGCGTGGCGGGCTTGGCCGCCAGGGGTGGGTTCATTGCTGCCGGGGTTTCCATGGGTCTACCTTTCATCATCTGTCCTGCCAGTGTTCTCCGCATGTTTTTTTAGCGGATGAAGCCGGCGACCTCCTCGATTGGCCCCTTGGCCCGGCGCATCGCGTCCAGCAGGCGGGGAACGGCCTGTATGTCCAGTCTTTGCAGTGGCCCGACGATGCCCAGCGATCCCACTACCGTGCGCCTGTCGCGCGACCAAAGCCGCAGCGCCAGCCCGGCATGCGATCTTTGCGTTTTGCTGTTTTGTCTCCATTTGAGAGACAGTGTCTCTGTTATTGTGGAATGCTAGGCCGCGCTGTGGGCCCGAACAATCCGGGTAAACACCGAACGCCGCTGCGCAACGGCGCACGCGTGCGCGCTTTGCCACGCCATGACGCCGCCTATACTTGGGCGGGAATGTGCGAATGTGCAAAGGAAAGGGCCCCGCATGCCGGTTCAAGAGCAGCCTTCGGATGACGAACTGGCCCGCATCGCGCGCCGGCGCCGGCAGCTCGGGATTGCCCGGCGCGCGCGCGATGGCGACAGCAACTGGGCGCTGGCGCTCTCGGGCGGCGGGATCCGCAGCGCGACGTTCTGCCTGGGCGTGATGCAGGCACTGGCCAAGGCGCCTACGCCACCGGTGGCCGGTCCGGCCGCTGCGGACGCCATCCAGGAAGGCGACGGACCGGACGCCATCGTCCCCGCCCCCGAGCCAGCCACCACCGCCTTGCTCGGCCAGTTCGATTACCTGTCCACCGTCAGCGGCGGCGGCTACATCGGCGCTTTCTTCTGCAGCCTGTTTGTGCCGGGCCGGTTGAAGCCGGACACCACGCCGCCGGAGGCTGCGGCACTTGCTTACCGCACGTTGCAGCATGAGCCGCCGGGGCGCATCCGCTCGTCGGCGTCCTACGCCCCAGACCCGGGGCGCGCCGCAGTGGCGTGGCTGCGCGAGAACGGGCGTTACCTGACGCCGACCGGGGCCGGCGATTCGCTCTACGCGGCCTCGCTGGTGGTGCGCAACTGGTTCGCCATGCAGTACGTGATCGGCAGCGCGCTGCTGTTGCTGCTGGCGGTGCTGGCGCTGCTGCGCCATCTCGCCATCGGCACCTGGCTCGACCTGGGCCGGCACGAGATGGACCTGCTGCACGACGCTCGCCAGGTGTTCAACGAGGGCGGCCTGGCGATCTGGTGGAGCGAGCTGCTGTGGCTGCCGCTGGCGGCGCTCCTGCTGTTTGCCGTGCCGCCGGGCGTGGCGTACTGGCTGGTCTATCCGCGCGGCGGCGATGGCAATGCGGCCTTGCGCTTTGACAGTCTCGCCACGCGCCTGGCCGCACTGGCCGGCGTGGCGATGCTGGTGATGGCTGCGGCACTGCACCACCTCGGCCCAGGGCTGGTGCTGTCGTGCCTGCTGCTGGCGATGGCGGTGCTGGCGCTGTCAGGCGTGGCTTGCTGCTTCGTGTTGTGCCGGGTGCCGCCGGCGACAGTGCAGGACTACCGGGTGCGGGCCACGCGCCTGCTGAGCCAGGCCATCGGCGTTGCGCTGTGGCTCGCGGCGCTGGGCGTGGCGGACACCGTGGCGCGCACCTTCTATCTCTACACGCAGGCCTCCCATCAGCCCTGGCGCACGCTCGGGCTGGCGGGGATGCTGGGTGCGCTGGTCTGGCTGATCCGCTATGGCGCGGCGCTGGTCGATGGCAAGGCCGGCACGCGGCGCGCGCGTCTGCCTGTGTCGCTGCTGGCCGGCGCTGCCGCCGCCGTGGTGGCGCTGCTGGTCTTCGTGCTGTGGTCGTGGCTGGTGCTGTGGGTGCGGTGGAACGGCGGCGAGCCGCTCGACTGGTTCACCTTCGGCAATGCCTACACCACGCCAGTGCTGTGCACGCTGAGCGTGCTGGCGCTCGGGCTGACCATGATTGCCGGGCGTTTCGCCGGTTTCCTGAACCTGTCGACGCTGCAGCCGTTTTACTCGGCCCGCCTGACCCGCGCCTACCTCGGCGGCTCCAACGGCAAGCGCTTCATGCCCGGCAGCGGCGCGGCGCCCGCTCAGCAGCATGCCAGCAGGCGCGCCAGGTTCAGCGTGGCCGAGCCCGCGCACGGCGACGCGCTCAGCCTGAACACCTACTACGATCCCGCCATGCTGGCGCCGCTGCACCTGATCAATGTCACGCTCAACCTCACCGTGGATCCCGCCGAGCAACTGGTGCAGCGCGATCGCAAGGGCAAGCCGCTATGCGTGGCGCCAGGCCCCTTCGTGCTGCCGGCGACGGGCTCTCGCGCCGTGCCCGAGGATTCCTTCGTACGCTTCACCGTGGACGGGCAGCGCTATTTTCCGCAGACGCACAAGGCGGGCGGCAGCGAGCTCTCGCAATCGCGCACGCTGGGCGACTGGATCGCGACCTCGGGCGCGGTGGTCTCCACCGGGCTGGGCCGCTCCACCACGCTGGGCACATCGCTGCTGCTAGGGTTGGCCAACCTGCGCCTGGGCACCTGGTGGCCGTCGTACCCGCTGGATGCCGGCAGCGCGCCGCGCGCCGGCGGCGCCGAGCGCAGCCGCGTGCAGGCGGACCGCGCCGGGACGCCCTGGCTGGGCGGGTTGATCACGCTGTTTCGCACGCAGTACTACCTGGCCTGCGAGCTGAGCGCGCGCTTTCACGGTACGCGGCGCGGCTGGCAATACCTGTCGGACGGCGGGCATTTCGAGAACACCGCCGTGTATGAGCTGCTGCGGCCCGAGCGCGGGGTGGGGCTGGTCGTACTGTGCGATTGCGGGGCGGATCCGGACTACCAGTTCGGCGACCTGGCCAACCTGATCCGGCTCGCTCGCATCGACATGGGGCTGGAGATCGTGGTCGATGCCGCGGCCGCCGGCGATGCCGTGCTGGGCGGCGTGTTCGGCACGCAGGAAGATTTTCTGCCGGCGGCCCGGCAAGGCCAGGCGGCGGCCAACAAGTGCGCGCTGCTGCTGAACGTGTTTCGGGCGGATGAGCCCGCCGCCACGCGCCGTCCCGTATCGCGCATCGTGCTGCTCAAGCCCTGCCCGATTGCCTCGGCGCCGGTTGATGTGCAGCAGTACGGCGCCGGCCATCCGGCCTTTCCGCAGGAACCCACGATCGAGCAGTTCTTCAATGAAGCGCAGTGGGAGAGCTACCGCGAGCTGGGGTTCTCCATCGGCCAGCTTGTGTTCGGTGGTGGCGCCGGCGGCGATGCGGTGGCGCGCGCCTTGTGGGCGCGTTAGCGCCCGAAACCCACCACCTCTTCCAGCCGGCGGCTGGCTTCGCGCAGGGCTTCCAGCAGGCGCGGGACCGACTCCTCATTCAGGCGTTGCTGCGGGCCCGCAATGGCCAGTGAGCCAACCACCTCGGTCTGGTCGCGCGACCACAGCGGCAGGGCCAGCCCCGCCACGCTGGCGGCGGCCTCGCCGCGCGTGTGGGCCCAGCCCTGCTCGCGGATCTCGGCAAGCTGCGGCTCGATGACGGCGGGATCGGGCGCGGCCAGCGCAGGCTGGTCCTGGGCGCGCTGCCTGGCGTTTTCCAGCACACGGGCCCGGAAAGCGTCGTCCTGGAAGGCCAGGATGGCCTTGGCGTGCGCGCCCGCGTGCAGCGCAAAGCGCTGTCCAAGTTCAATCGAGAAGCGCAGCTGATGCTGGCTCTGGACCATGCCGACGCAAAGCCCTTCATGGCCGTCCAGCCACGACAGGAAGACAGTCTCGCCGCTTTGCGCGGCCAGCTTTTCCAGCACGGGCTGCACCACCTCTGCGGGCGAGAACGTCTTGCGCACCACCTGGCCCAGCTCGAACAGCCGCAGCCCCAGCGAATACTTGCCGCTGGCCGCGTCCTGCACCAGGAAACCGTTGGCGGCAAAGGTGGCCAGCACGCGGTGCACCACCGCGTGATGCACGCCGCTGTGCTTGGCCAGCTCGCGCACGCCCCAGGTGGGCTGGCGCACCGTGAAGTAGGTCAGCAAGGCCAGCGCGCCGTCCAGAGTCTTGAGAGTCATACCGTTATCCTGCCTTGATCCTGCTTTGCATGGGCAGCATGGTACGGATAAGCGGCGCGCGGCTCAATCTTTGTTGTCGGGAAGGCACGGTGGCGGGGGGTGCCAGCCGGACTTCGTCACACTTGCCGTTGTCAGGAAGTGCTCTGCGATCGCGGCGAAAGACGCAAAGCAGGTCTCGAAAACTGGCTTCTCTTTTGCGAACAGGAGAGGGAGCAGGCGCTGCGAGAAATCTCGGCGCAGGCCTTCGTCGCTACGGGCGCGATCCAGCGCGTTGCTCAGGACTGCGTAGGGTTTGGTATCGAACCCAGGATGTTGGCCCTTGAACTCTTCAACGTCTTTTACCACGAGCGCGGCAAAGACAGCGCGAGCCGGCTCGATTGCCTCTGGCCGTGCCGTGTGGATACGCCAGACGTCATAGACGTGGCGAACCAGCGCCGGGTCGGAGTCGCCGCGCTGGTGCCCATCCCACTTCCAGGCGCAGCGTCGCAAGAGCGAGAGCACCTTCTCCGCAAGGGTCTCCGCGACCGAGATCGCAAGCATCTGGAAACGAACCGGCGTGTCGCGGGGAATGAAACGATCCAGCAGGTAGCCCATGTCGAGCGCTTCGACCGGGAGCTTGGGCGGACGATGGATGAGCTCGACTTTCAACTCTGGACGCAAGACGCCGGAGACATCCTTGAATTGCGGACCATACTCAACCGCGAGCCTGTAGTAGCGACGGTTGTCATTGGAGAACGGGTTGTTCTTGTCTTCGATTTTCGTAAAGACGAAGCCAACCCGGGTCAGGCGCTCCTCCAGTTCGGTCTGGATGTCGCCCAGGCGCTTGCGCGTCGAATGACCTTTCGGCAGCGCATAGCCATCCGGAGCGTTTTCCAGCAGAACCTTGATGTCGATGTCTTCCGACATCCGTTCGATGAGGCCGTGGGCTTTCGACAGGCAGGTGCCGCCGGCAAAGACAAGCTGGCTCTTCAATGCTACCCGAGCCGGGCGGGTATCTCCCTTCCTGCGCTCTTGCCGATGTGCAATGTGCGCGATCCGGATTTTGGAGAGTGCAATCAGCGCATCGGTGATGTGGATGTCTTTTTCCGCTACGGCGGGCGGCAAGCTGCTCAGCAGGCCAGCTGCGGCAGCGTCTTCAATGTCGGACTTGAGCTCAGCGGTGATGGCTTTCATATTGGATGGTCCGATCGCCTACCGTGATTTGCCGGCTGATGCGCCGGCGCCCAGTGTTGACAACGCTTCCCATCGGGATCTGGGTGCTCCTGCCGCTGTTGTATTCCTCCGCGAGCTGGCTTGGGGAGATCGCGATGCCAAGCTTCTGGAACAGCTCGGCAGCAATGTCTTCGAGCGTGCCGGCGGGCGTTGGCTTTCCGGTGAACTTGTTGACGCGCGTCTTGGCGAACGCTCCCTTGCTAACGCGGACCAGCTTGCCCTCGTCCACAAGACGGGCTAGCACGCGGCCCACCTGTGCGGAGCTTCCCAGCTTGGCAAGCTCCGAGCGCAGGATGACAGTCGCGGCGCGCTGCGTCAGCGAGCGATTGATTCGGTCTTCCAGTTTCATGGCTTGCCTGCCGGGTTGGATTTACGTTCGTAGTGACTCTATCACATGAAATGCCAGAAACCGGCTGTGGCATTGGGAAATACGTTTTCAGAATCTGCTCATTTACGATCAGTTGTTGTGAGCGAAGTCAGCGGAAAAGCGCATAAAAATCCACAAAAAAAGCTCCCGATTCCTCGGGAGCTCAGATTGCTGACAAATCCGGATCTACGTTGTCCTGCTCCTCTCTCCCGCGCGCGGGAGAGAGGTTGGGAGAGAGGGCGGGCGCTCGTCATGCCAGCGTGCTGGATAACCCCACGGGCTTCGCTTCAAGTGGCTCCTAGCTAAGCCACCCCTACCCAGGAACCTCCCCGGCCCTCTCCCCCTGAGGGGAGAGGGAGAGACAGCCGTCGTCAGGGCGCGCGGATTTTGCCCGTTCGGCGGCTCCGGCACGGGCTTGATCCAGGCTAGCGGTTGACCACCTTGGCCGGCATCGCCAGCACCAGGAAGCAACTCGCCACCAGGCAGCCTGCGAACAGGATCAGGCCGGCGCTGGGGCTGTGGAATGTGTCCTTCAGCCAGCCCAGCAGGTAGGTGGCCGCGAACCCGCCCAGGTTGGCGATGGAGCAGGCCAGCGCGATGCCGGCGGCGGCCGCGGTGCCGCTCAGGAAGGTGGATGGCAGGCACCAGAACACCGGGAACGTCGCCACGATGCCTACGTTGGCCACCGTCAGCATCACCAAGGTGGCGGAGGTGGAGCCGGTGACGAAGGTGCTGCCGACCAGGCCGGCGGCGCCTGCCAGGGTGGGCAGCACAATGTGCCAGCGGCGCTCGCGCGTCTTGTCGGAGTGGGCGCCGTTGCGCAGCATCCCGATCACCGCCGCGGCGTGCGGGATGGCGGTGAGCAGGCCGATGTGCAGCGGGCTGGCCACGCCGGAGTCGCGGATGATGGTGGGCATCCAGAAGCCGATGGAGTACGTGCCCATCAGTAGGCACATGTCGATCAGGCCCAGCATCCACACGCGGCGATCGGTGAAGGCGGCCATGAGCGAGTGGTTGCTCTCCACCAGCACGTCCGTGTCCAGGTTGCGCTGCAACGTGCGCTTTTCGTCGGCCTGCAGCCACTTGGCGTCCTTGATGCCGTTGGGCAGGTAGATGAACACCATCACGCCCAGCAGCACCGAGGGAATGGCCTCGAGGAAGAACAGCCACTGCCAGCCGGCCCAGCCGTGCATGCCGGCGAAAGCGGTCATGATCCAGCCGGACAGCGGGCTGCCGATCATGCTGGCAAGCGGCAGGCCCATCATGAACAGCGCGATGATCTTGCTGCGCTTGTGGGTGGGGAACCAGTAGGTCAGGTACAGCAGCACGCCGGGCAGGAAGCCGGCCTCGGCCGCGCCCAGCAAGAAGCGCAGCACGTAGAACTGCGTTGGCGTGGTGACGAACATGGTCGCCCCTGACAGCAAGCCCCACGTCACCATGATGCGGGCGATCCACAGGCGCGCCCCCACCTTTTGCAGCACCAGGTTGCTGGGTACCTCGAACAGGATGTACCCCACAAAGAACAGGCCCGCGCCTAGCCCGTAGATCGTCTCGCTGAAGTGCAGGTCGTCCAGCATCTGCAGCTTGGCCAGCCCGACGTTGATGCGGTCGAGATAGGCGGCGAGATAGCAGGCGCAGAAAAACGGGATCAGGCGCCAGGTCACCTTGCGGTAGATGTCTGGCTCGGCCGCCGCGGGTAGTACGCCCGCCGCGCCGTCTGGATACTGATACGACATGTTCACTCCTTTACTGTTTACCGTTGTCTACCGTGTGTGTGTCTTTGCCACCGCCGCGGGCGGCTGGCTTGTGCTGTTTGCCATGCAAGCAGCGGGCCAGGCCTGTTCAGTGATGGATGGCTGTCTTCTTATGGTTTCCGGCGGGCTGGCCGGGGTGTTACGCGCCGTCCTTGTGCAGGGGCGGCACCGCTTTCCTTCATCCGGCACTCATGTAGTGCCCGCTACATGATGGTTCAGCGTAAGCTACATAAAAAAAGCTGGCAAGAGCGTGGTGGTGGTTTTCTCCTCGGGGTTTTCCCCCTGCCGTGCGGCGTACTCAGCGGGTACGCGCGGCAGGCGGCTGCGGCAAGGTGGCTTGCCGGAAAAATGGCGGACTGGTGGCTTCAGGCAGGACCGGTATTGATCGGGGCCTGCTTAATGATTGGGTTGGTGATTGGGCCGGTGAGCGGGAGCCGCGCGCAGCCGCGCGAGCGTATCGTCCACGTTGTCCCAGGCGGGTTTGTCGGGGGCGAAGCGCTTGCGCAGGTAGTGCACCAGTTGCGTCAGCTGACGGTCGTCCAGGCTCTCGCCAAAGGCTGGCATATAGCCCAGATCGCTGGTCCCCGGCGTGGGAATGCCATCCAGCAGCACGCGGATCAGGTTGTCCGGCTTGTCGCCGTGCAGATTGGTATTGAGCGCGAGCGACGGCTTGATGCCGAATTGCCTGATGCCCTGGTCGCTCTGGTGGCAGACCGCGCAGGCATTCTGGTACAGGCGCGCGGCGGGTCCCCCGAGCGTGCGCGCGGCGTCAGCGCTGCGTTGCTCAAGCTGGCGCGCCTGTGCGCTGGCTAACGCCGCATCGGGCTGCGCGTCGCCGAACGATGCCACATAGTGCGCGATGGCGCGCACATCCTCCTCGGGCAGCAGCGCCAGCTCTTCGATTACCGGCGCCATCGGCCCGGCCGCCGCACCGTGATGCGGGGCGTAGCCGGTGCGCAGGTAGGAGAACAGCGATTGTTCCGTCCACGGCACCGGCGCGTGCGACAGCTTGCCCAGCGCGGGCGCTTCCCAGCCTTCGGCCTCGCCGCCGCCAAGATAGCGCCGCCCGCCTTGCTCGGCGCCCAGCGCGTTGCGCGGCGAATGGCAGGCGCTGCAGTGGCCCAGCCCTTCGGCCAGGTACGCGCCACGGTTCCACTGCGCCGAGCGGGCCGGATCGGCCTCGAATGGCTTTGGGCTGTGGAACAGCAGGTTCCATCCCGCCATCAGCGGGCGCAGGTTGTAGGGGAAGGCCAGCGCGGTCTCGGGCGCCTTGGCGCGCACCGGCTCGGCGGCCATCAGGTAAGCGTAGAGCGCTTGCAGATCGCCATCGCTGGTCTTGGCAAAGGCGGTGTAGGGGAACGCCGGGTAAAGATGCCGGCCATCGCGATGAATGCCCTGGCGCATGGCGCGCTCGAACGCCGCGTAGGACCAGTTGCCGATGCCGGTCTCGACATCGGGCGTGATGTTGGTGCTGTAAATGGTGCCGAATGGGGTGTCCAGCGCCAGCCCGCCCGCGTTGCGCGCGCCGTTGGGCGCCGTATGGCAGACCGCGCAATCCCCGGCCGCCGCTACCAGCCGGCCGCGCTCGATGGTCGCGGCCGAGTAGAAGCCGGCCCCCGGCGGGGCCACCGGGGCGATGGGCGCGCGCCATGGCATGGCCGTGACAAACAAGCCGGCCGCGGCGGTGGCGCCGGCCAGCAGCCAGTTGCGCTTGCGGGCGGCACCGCGCTTGGGTGTGCTCTCGGGATTGGCCTGCGCGGCGAGCGCAAGCCGGATGCGTTCGCCGCTGAAGGGCGGCTCGCGCAGGCGCACGCCGGTGGCGTCGAAGATGGCATTGGCCACGGCCGGCGCGGCGGGCAGGGTGACAGCCGCGCTCGTGCCGAGCGTGGCGCTGGCGGGGCGCAGCGCGCCGCCACCGCGCACTTCCGGCAATTGCGCGGTGGCAAGCGCCGGCAGGCTGGCATCGTGTACCGCGGGCAGGTTGGCGGCGGGCCAGCTATCGGAGCGGCTGCCGTCGACGGTGAGTTGCTGCGCGGCGCGCGCGGCCTCCTGCTGCAAGGCCGCGGCATCGACCCCGCCTTGTTCGCCCGCATCGCTGTCGTGTCCTAGCGTGACACCGGTGACGCTGACCTCGCCGGTGGTGGCATCCACTTCGACTTCCGCCACCCAGGCCGACCAGCTGTGCACGGGCTGGCCGCCATCGGCCAGCCCGGCTTCAATGGTGCTGGCGTACGCAAAGCCGCGTCCGCGCCGTACGTTCTGTTGCGCTTGCGGGCGTTCGCCGCGTGGCTGCCAGTTGGCCTGCGCCGCGACCCGGCGCACGAGGCCAGCGCCGCGCGTGTCGTCGAGATGGCGCAGCCGCAAGGCCACGGGATCCTGCGCGCTAGCTGCCGCCACTTCGTCCAGGTGCGACTCATGCGCGAACACGTGGGCGCGCGCTGCCTGCGCCGGCGTGCTCTCCACGCGCGGCTGTCCCGGCAGGTCGGCCTGCGTCACGCTCAGGCTGTCAAAGCGGTAGGGGGGCAGGATGGCGTCGTCGCGCGTGTCGCCTCCAGCGGATGCTTGCGGCTCTATTTCGGTGACCGGCGCCGTCGTGCGGGTCAGCCACAAGGCCAGCGGCGGCGCATGCATGACCGCAGCGCTGCCGCGCGCATCCACGGCCGTATTGACGGCATAGGCGGCGATTTCGCCATCGCGTGTCCAGGCGCTTTCGATGTGGGTGTTGACCACCGCCTGCGTGGCGCCAAGTTCATGCGCCTCGACGCGCACGCGCACCACTCGCCCGGCCGAATGCGCCAGCAGGGCGGCATCGGCGGCGGCGTGGTGGGCGTACAGGGGATCTTCGTCGTGGCCCGGAGCCTGCCAGCAGATCAAGGTAATGCGGTCCTCGCCGATGCCGAGCAGGGCGGCGAGTTCGGCCCGCAACGCGCCGGGGCGGCGGCTGGGCAGCCACACGCGCAGCGCGCCGTCGCGCCAGTCCGCCATCGCGGAGCAGCCGGCGGCTTGCAGGCCGGCGAGTGGCCATGGATAGTCCTGCGCGCTGCGGCCGGCGGCATCCGCCATGGCCTGCGCGGCGTCGCCGTGTTCGGCAACGATGCGGCGGGCGAGCGGCAAGCCCGAGGCTGCCGCTTTCGGCGGGGCTTGCCAGCGGGCGCGCAGCGCGTGGACGGCTTGCTGCGCCTGTGGCGCGGTATCGGCAGCGATGCCGAGAAAGTCGCCACGGCGCAATACCGTGGCAACGCCAGGCAGGGCACGCGCGGCTGCCTCATTGCAGTCGATCAGGCGGGCGCTATGCAGCGTGCCGGTTTGCCATGCCAGCACGGGCGGGCGGATGACGTGCCCGGCCAGCCACTCCCGCTCGGGCGGCGGCTGCCATGCGCCGGGGCTGGCCGGCGCCATGACGAGGTCGTCGCGCCCGCTCATGCCGCGCCATCCTGGCCGGCGGCCTGGCGCAGCAGCACGGCGGCGCGTTGCACCGCGCGCAGGATCTCCACGTGCGTGCCGCACCGGCAAAGGTTGAAGCGCAGCGCCTCGCGGATCTGCGCCTCGCTGGGGTCGGGGTTTTCCGCCAAGAGTGCCTTGGCGGTCATGATCATGCCGTTCAGGCAATAGCCGCACTGCGCGGCCTGCTCATCGATAAAGGCTTGCTGCACCGGGTCCGGCTGCCCGCCAGCGGCCAGCCCGTCAAGCGTGGTGATGGCACGCTGCGCCACCGCTTTCACGGGAATCACGCAGGAGCGCGCCGCCACCCCGTCCACCAGCACCGTGCATGCGCCGCACTGGCCCAGCCCGCAGCCGTACTTTGGCCCGTTGCAGGCGAGGTCATTGCGCAGGACGTAGAGCAGCGGCGTGTCGGGATCGACCTCGGCATCGAGCTGGTACGTGGTCCGGTTGACCCGGAGGCACAGGGGGCGGGGCGTGTTCATCGG
>NZ_JBXASU010000081.1:0-32653 GCF_058809705.1 Cupriavidus sp. MPR-AND1C
GCCTGGTACACCTTGACGGCTCGCTTCGCATCGCGCTGGGGTGATTGCCGCCTGGGGGCGGCAATCACGGCTACACCGGATCGCGGGGCTGGCGCCATGCTTGTGCTGGTTCTCGTCGGTGCGCAGGACCATCTCGTCGATTACGCCTTCCCCTTCTTGAAATGCGCCTGCAGCGCTTCAATCATCGCTGCCGCCGCTGTCGAATCTCCCCTCTCTCTCAAGCGCACCAGGCAGATGTCCCGCACCAGCGAAGGCAATTGCATTGGGCGGATTGCCAGGCTTTCTTGCTGGAACTGGAATAGCGCCAGGGCTGGCACCACGGTTACGCCAAGCCCGGCGGCTACCAGCGCGGCTACGGTGGCCAGGTGTTCCACTTCCATGACGCCGTTGAGCTTGAGTGGATGCAGCGCGGCATCCAGGTGCTGGCGCACGCTGCTGGTGCGGGAGAGCTGGATAAAGGGCAGGCCTGCCAGCGCCTGGGGTGTCACGCGCCGCCGGCTGGCCAGGGGATGGCCGGCAGGGCAGACCAGGTGGAAGGTGTCTGTTACCAAGGGCTCGATGCGCAGGTCGCTGTCCTGCGCGGGGGCGGGCGCCAGCGCAAAATCCGCGCGTCCGCGCCTGACCAGGTCGATGCAGCCGTCCGCCAGCAGGTCGAACAGTTCGATGGTGATGCCGGGGTAGCGCTGGTGGAAGGCGGCCAGGATCGGCGGCAGGTCGCCTGCCGCCAGCGACGGCAGCGCGGCGATCGAGACGCGTCCTTTGCGGCGTTCGGCATGGTCGCGCAGTTCCGCGAAGGCGGTCTCGAAATCGGCCAGCAGCCGCGCCGCCACGTCTTCGAAGCGCCGTCCTTCCACGCTAAGCTCCACGTGGCGCGTGGTGCGCTCGAACAGCCGCGTGCCGGCTTGCTCCTCCAGCGTCTGGATCAGCGCGCTGAAGGCGGATTGCGACAAGTGGCAGGCCTGCGCCGCGCGGGTGAAGTTGCGGTGCGTGACCAGGGCCACAAAGGCGCGCAGGTGTTTGACGGAGAGGTTCATTGGCAAGCGCCAGCGGCTTCGGTTTAATCTGGAAAGTCGATAGATTAATCCAAATTATCCGCTTTTTGGTTGACGGTGCCGCGTCTAGAATAGCCGCATCGGCCAGCATTCCCGCGCGCGGCCACCTCTAGTTCACCCGGTTCTCACCTGGCTTTCATCCTATGACCGCCCCTTTGCTGATCGGCTCCGGCGCCGGCTTCTCCGGCGACCGCACCGACGCCGCCCTGCCCGTGGTGCGCACGCTGATCGCAGCGGGCGGGCCGGCCGTGCTGATGTTCGAGACGCTGGCCGAGCGCACGCTGGCGCTGGCCCAGCTGGCGCGCCGCAACAATCCCGCCCACGGCTACGAGCCCCTGCTCTACGCCTTGCTCTCGCCGGTGCTGGGGTTGTGCCTGGCCAACGGCATTCCCATCGTCGGCAATTTCGGCGCGGCCAATCCCCATGCCGCAGCGCAGCGCGTGCGCGCGCTGGCGGCGGAGTTGGGCCTGGCACCGCCGCGGGTGGCGGTGGTGGAGGGCGACGATCTCTCGCACGATGCGGGCCGGGCGGTGCTGCGCAAGATTGTGGGCGCGGGCTTTCCGGAGGCACGCTTCGTTTGCGCCAACGCCTACATTGGCGCGCAGGGCATTGCCGATGCGCTGCGCGCCGGCGCGCAGGTAGTGGTGTGCGGCCGCGTGGCGGATCCCGCGCTGGCGGTGGGCCCGGCCATGGCGCATTTTGGCTGGTCGTGGCAGGACTGGGACCGGCTGGCGCGCGCCACCATGGCCGGGCATTTGCTGGAATGCGGGGCGCAGGTCACCGGCGGCTATTTCGCCGATCCCGGCATGAAGGATGTGCCGGATGTGCATGCCGTCGGCTATCCCATCGTGCGCCTGGATGAAGATGGCAATATCGAAGTAAGCAAGGCGGCGGATACGGGCGGCTGCGTGGACCTGCGCACGGTCAAGGAGCAGCTTCTCTACGAGGTGCACGATCCCGCCGCCTACCTGACGCCTGACGTCATCGCCGACATCAGCGCGGCCACGGTCGAGCAGATCGGCCCGGACCGCGTGGCGGTGCGCAATGTGCGTGGCTTTGAGCGGCCCGAGCAGCTCAAGGCCAACCTGTTCTACGAAGGCGGCTGGATCGCGGAAGGCGAGATCTCCTACGCCGGCCCGAACGCGGCGGCGCGCGCGCGCCTGGCTGCGCAGATCGTGCGCAAGCGCATGGACCTGCTCGGCCATGCGGTGCCGATCCGCTTTGACCTGATCGGTGTGCTGAGCGTCTTTGCCGACGATGGCGGCCGCCTGCTGCAACAAACACAACCCGGCGAGGCACAGGCGCAGGACGTACGCCTGCGCGCCGCGCTGGCGCATGAGGACAAGCCCGTGGCCGAAGCGCTGCTGCGTGAAGTCAATGCGCTGTACACCTGCGGCCCCGCCGGCGGCGGCGGTGTGCGCACCGCGTTGCGCGCGCGGCTGAACGCCATGTCCTGCCTGGTGCCGCGCAGCGCCGTCACCGCAAGCCACTCCCTGCTGCCATGAACGCAACCGCTACCCCTACCACCATCGCGCTCTACCAGCTCGCGCACGGACGCACGGGCGACAAGGGGGATCGCTCCAACATCAGCGTGATCGCCTACGACGCGCGCGACTTCGACCACCTTGTCGCGCATGTCACCGAGGACGCGGTGGCGGCGCTGTTCCGCTACCGCCAGCCGGCGGCGGTCAAGCGCTACCTGGTGTCCTCGCTGCAGGCGATGAACTTCGTCATCGACGGCGTGCTCGACGGCGGCGTGAACGATGCCCTCAACCTCGATACGCACGGCAAGGCGCTGTCTTTCCTGCTGCTGCAACTGGAAATCCCTTTGCCCCCGCGGCTGGCCGGCGCTGGCTGAAGCACAACACAGAAGCACAACACGGAAGCAGAACACCGAAGTAAAGCGACAAACCAGAACGACAAACCAGAACGATTCCAGATTCGAACAGGAGACCAAAGATGTCCGCATACACCAAGTCCGCTTCCCGCCTGAAGGTGGTCACCGGCATCGCCGCCGCGGCGCTCGCGCTGCTGGCCGGCCCGGCGCAGGCGGAGTTTCCGGATAAGCCGATTCGCTTCGTGGTGCCGTTCGCCGCCGGCAGCGCCACGGACCAGCTCGCCCGCGCGATCGGCCAGGCCATTACGGTCGATGCCAAGGTGACGGTGGTGGTCGACAACAAGCCCGGCGCCAACGGCTTTATCGCTGCCAGCGACGTGGCCAAGGCCAGCCCGGACGGCTATACCGTGCTGATCAGTACCAACACCACGCATGCGGCCAACGAGCATCTGTTCAAGAAGCTGCCCTACGATCCGGTCAAGGACTATGTGCCGGTGACCGCGCTGGGCCGTGGCGGCCAGATCATGGTGGTCAACCCGCAGTTGCCGGTCAGCAATGTGGGGGAATTCATCGCGCTGGCCAGGAAGGAGCCGGGCAAGCTCAGTTTTGGCAGCGGCAGCTCGTCCTCGCGCATTGCCGGGGAGCTGTTCCAGCAAATGGCGCATGTGCAGTTGCTGCACGTGCCCTACAAGAGCAACCCGCTGGCCATCACCGACCTGCTGGGCAACCAGATCCAGATGATGATCACCGATACCGCCACCGGCCTGCCCCAAGTCAAGAGCGGCAAGCTCAAGGCGCTGGGGGTGTCGGGCAAGTCGCGCTCGCCGCTGGCGCCCAATGTGCCGACCATCGACGAGGCCGGCGTCAAGGGCTATGAGATGAGCTACTGGTTCGCCGCCTACGCGCCGGCCAGGACGCCGCAGCCGGTGGTGGACAAGCTCAACGCCCTGATGGTGAAGGCCGCCAAGAGCGAGACCGCGGCAAACTTCTACCAGTCCACGGGCACCGACGTGTTCACCAGCACGCCGGCAGAGCTGGCCAAGTTCCAGGCGCAGGAATCGGCCAAGTGGGGCCGCATCATCAAGGCCGCCAACATCCAGCCTGAATAAGAGGCCATTTCAAAGCGATTCTGGCGCCTCGCCGTGCGATCCACCTGCACGGCGAGGCGGCCAGGCCAGCTTACTGGGCCAGCGTCGCCTTGTAGCCCACCGCATACGGCAGCTTGCCGGGCTTGGCGCTGCCCACCGGCTGCGACAACGCCGTGAACTCCGTCTCGTTGAGCACCGTCAGCCCGCCCAGCGCCGCGGCGGTCTTGCCGCTGCTCACCAAATCGGCGGGGGCCAGCGCCACCATGGCGGTGGCCGCCGCGCGCACGGCGCTCAGGTAGCTCGTGGTGTCGTCCAGGCGGTAGTTGTCCAGTTTGACGCGCTGGCGCAGCCAGTCACCCCAGTAAAACTCCGTGAACTCCGTGGCATCCGCCAGTTGCTGGTAGCCGATGTCGCGCGTGAAATACACCAGCGATCGATAGCGGTCGTTGCCCAGGCCGTTGCGCAGGCCGAGCGACGGCGGCAGTTCGGCCGGCGTGGCCGGGCGGTTGGCGGTGTCCTTCAGCCACATCAGCTTGCGCTCGCGCAGCGTGCGGAAGAACGTGGCGCGATCCTGCGTGGCCAGGTTGTCCTGCACCTTGATCCACATCTTCGCCTGCGGGCCACCATCGGCCGCTTCCCACATGCTGGTGAAGGTGTGATGGCCGTCGGTCAGGTACGGCTTGCCCGCCGGGCCGATCACCATGGTCTTCATATCCGCGGGCTTGTTGCCGACCGCCTTGGTGCAGGTGAAGGAGGCGAGATTGTCCAGGCGCGAGGCAGCGGTCGTCGCGCTGGCCTTGTTCTGGCCGTTGGCCTCGCAGGCATCGTCGAACTTCTTGGCCGGGTCGGCAGCGTAGCGGCCCAGCTTGTAGTAGATCTGGTCGAAGCCGATGGCCGGCTGGGTCGGGCGCAGGTCGGCCAGCGTGACCTGCACGATATCGCCGGCCTTGGCTTGCAGGTAGGTGGTGGTCGGGGTTTGCGCGGCCAGCGGCGTGCAAACGCCCTGGAGGCGGCGCTTGGCGCCGGGCACGTCACGCAGCTGGTAGGCCAGCTTGGCGGTGACCGGCAGCAGCGCTAGCGACGCGGCTTGCGGCTGCGCGGCGACGGTGTCCTGCCAGGTTCCGGAGATCAGCCCGTTGGCACCGGTGGCGATGGCGCCGCTGGCCCCCATGGCCCCGATGGCCGCGTTGTAGTTCAGCGTGACGTCCGTGGCGATATTATCGGCGGCGAGCCGGTTGCCCGCGATCGACACGATGTTGCGGCGGGTGCGGCCGGTGGCCGCGTTGCCGTCGTCCAGCTCGGCCTCGGCGCATAGCCAGTCGCCGTCGGCGGCGCCAGCGGCAATGGCCTGCGCGCTCTTGAGCACCCAGCTGCCGTTGCGCGGGCTGCCGTCGGCATTGCTGGCGGCTTCGTCGACGAACAGCGTTGCCTGGCCATCCTGGCGTGCCACGAAGAGGCGGCCGATCTTGCTGCCGCCCAGCGTCACGGCGAAGGCGCCGGGGAAGCGCTGCTGGTCGGCGTCCGCGGCGAGCGTGCCGTTTTCGCCGCCGGCGCAATTGTCGGCATAGGCGGCACCGGCGCAGGCGCGCACTGTCCCGTTCGCGGAGATCTTGACCTGTCCCACGACGGCCGTGGCGCCTGCCTGGCGCAGATAGTTGTAGACGCCCGCGACATCGCTCAGTTGCGCGCCCTTGTTGGCCGCGCTCACGTGGCCCTGGAGCAGCGCGCCGCCGCCCGCGAGGAGGTTGGGCACCTGGCCCAGCGCACCGGACAGCACGCCGGAATCGACCACGAACTCAAAGCCGATGGCGCTCGCGGCGGTGGCCAGGGCCGCGGGTACGTCGGCACTGGCCGCCGCCAGCGTGGTGACTTTGTAGGTGTCGCCGCTACGCGTGTAGCTGCCCACCAGCGTGCCCCCCAGGCCAAAGCGGGAATCGAGAAAGCGCAGCGTGACCTGGCCGGCGGCCGGCTGGTCGAGCGCAACGGACACGGTATCGCCGAAGCTCACCGCGCCGACATAGAGCGAGCCGCCCGCCAGCGGCGTGAGCGCGGCCGGCTGCGTCACCGCGCCGCCATTGCTGCCATTGCCTGCGGTGCTGGCGCCGCCCGCTTGCGCAGCCTGCGTCTGGTCGCCGCCGCCGCCGCAGGCGGCCAGCGCTGCCGTTGCCAGGGTACAGGCCACTGCAGCCCATTGCTTTCGCTTGATCATCGATCCTTCACCCGTTCGTTGTTTTCGTTTGTTCTCGTGTGTTCTCGTTGCCCCCCCGCCTGGGGGGGGGGGCGGCGGCAGGGCCACAATCTATGTCGGCTTGATGACGTGCTCGTGACGAAAGGTCTTGAAGCAAAGGCAACCAGGCCGGTGCGATCGCGGGAACCGGCGCATGCCGAAGCAACCTTGCTGGCGGGAGGGCCGCGCCACCGCTGGCGCGGGAGGCGGGCTACCATGCCGCCAACCACTCAACCATGGCCGCGCGGCAGCCTCCGACCGGCCGCAGGCGCACGCAAGGCACGCATGAACGCACCCGCATCGACGTTTCCCGGCTCCCTCGATCCCCAGGCCCTGATCCGCACCTATATTCGCGCCAAGGACGAGAACCGCCCCCATCTGATGGCGCACGCCTTCGCTGCTGATGCCACGCTGGAGATGACGGTCAAGTCCGAGGCCATCACGTTCCCGGCACGCAGTGAAGGCCTGGCCACGATCAGCGACGTGCTGGTGCGGCGCTTCGGCCAGAGCTACGACAATGTCTACACGTTCTGCCTGGCAGAGGCCCCGCCCGCGGCCGATGCGCAACGCTATGGCTGCGACTGGCTGGTCGGCATGACCGACAAGGCCAGCGGCGGCGTGCGCGTGGGCTGCGGCAGCTACGCGTGGGAGTTCTCCGGGCAAGATGGCGCCCGGCGCGTGCAGGCACTCACCATCGTGATCGAGGCCATGGAGGTGTTGCCCGCCGACGCCGCGCAACAGGTGCTGGACGGCTGGCTGGCCCGCCTGCCCTATCCCTGGAGCACTGCCTCGCATGTTTGCGCGCAGGCTCCGGCAGTGGCACAGTTGGCACCGGCGCTGGCGTATCTGCGTTCCGGCGCGGCGCAAGGCAGCCGTTGATCAGGCAGCGGCACGTGGCCTTGCGTGGCTTGCTCCCCTAAAGGATCGTCCTATGCTCCCGCCCCGCATTGCTGGCCGCCTGACGGCGCTTTCGATGGTCTGCGCCCTCGCCCTTGCCGGTGTGCCCGCGCTGGCGCAGGTCCAGCCGCCGGCGGCCCCGCCGGCCCAGCAGAAGACCCAGGTGCCCGGCTACTACCGCATGATGCTGGGCCAGTTCGAGGTCACCGCGCTCTACGATGGCTATGTCGACCTGGACACCAAGCTGCTCAAGTTCACCAGCCCGGGCGAGGTACAAAGCCTGCTCGCGCGCATGTTCGTGGCCTCCACGCCCGGCATGCAGACCGCTGTCAATGCTTACCTGATCAACACTGGCGCTAACCTGATCCTGGTCGATACCGGCACGGCGGCTTGCTTTGGCCCTACGCTGGGCCGCGTTGTCGAGAACCTGCGCGCGGCGGGCTATAACCCCGCCCAGGTCGATACGGTGCTGCTGACCCATATGCACGGCGATCACGCGTGCGGCCTGATGGCCGACGGCAAGGCCGTCTTCGCCAACGCCAACGTGTATGTCGACAAGGCTGAAGCGGGCTACTGGCTGGACGAAGCCACCGCCGCGCGCGCACCACGGGACGCGCAGTCCTCGTTCGCCATGGCGCGCGCCGCCGTCGCCCCTTACCAGGCAGCCGGCCGGCTACGCACCTTTGGCGCGGGCGACCAGCTGGTGGCGGGCGTGAGCGCGGTGCCGGCGCGCGGGCACACCCCGGGCCACAGTGCCTACCTGTTCAAGTCAGGCAATCAAAGCCTGCTGGTGTGGGGCGATATCGTGCACAGCCACGCGGTGCAGTTGCGCCGCCCAGAGGTGGCGCTGGAGTTCGACTCGGACAGCACGCAGGCGGTGCGCACGCGCAAGAAGATCTTCGCCGATGCCGCGCGCGGCAAGCTGTGGGTGGCGGGCGCCCACCTGCCGTTCCCGGGGATCGGCCATGTGCGCGTGGAGAGCAAGGGCTACGCCTGGGTGCCGGTGGAATACGGGCCGGTGCGCACTGACCGGTAATATCGATGCGACCCCAGTGCCGCGGTTGCCGCTTAGCGCTTGAACCCTAGCAACAGCACGCCGGCGCCAACCAGCGCGATGCCGGCCCACTCGCGCAGATTGGGACGTTCGCCGAGAAAGATCACGGCGAACACCGCCACCAGCAGCAGGCTCAGCTTGTCCACCGGCGCCACCTTCGAGGCATCGCCAATCTTCAGCGCCCGGAAATAACACACCCATGAGGCGCCCGTGGCAAGTCCGGAGAGCACGAGGAAGATCCACGTCCGCGGCGACAGCGCGAGCGGGTTGCTCCACTTGCCCGTGAGCACCACGAAAACACTCAGCACCACGATGATCACCGCCGTGCGCACCAGCGTGGCAAGGTCCGAGTTGACGCCTTCCAGCCCGATCTTGGCGAAGATCGCCGTCAGCGCGGCAAATGCGGCCGACAGCAACGCCCAATGAAACCAACCGGTGGAAGCGGCCATGTTTGGTTGTGCGCGATGAAGGATTGAGCGGCAGGCCGGCCCGGGGGGGCCCGGCTCAGGTGCGCCGGCGCTCCATGGCCACCAGCGAGGGCACAAAGCCGAGCTGCCCGAAGAAGGCCGCCTCGGACGAGCGCCCGGCGCGCAGCACCCACGTGATATCGGGATCCTTGCCGACGATGTGGCGCACCAGCGCGCGGCCGATGCCGCGGCGGCGATGGCTCGGCGTCACTGCGACCATCGACAGATAGCCGTTGGAGATGTCGTCGCACAGCGCCCGCGCGAAACCCACGATCTCTCCGTTATCGACCGCCACCACCACCCGTTGCGAGTTGGCGATCAGCCGGGCGAAGCGTTCCGTGTTGGCAACGCGGTGCGCCCACCCATTTGCCGCAAGGAGTTGTCTGGCCGCCTCGATCTCTTCTGGCAGCAGATTGCGGATTTCCATCGGGGCTCCCCATGCAAGCAGATACGGCAACTCGGCGCTGCCCTTCTGATGGGGGGCGTCACGAGGCGAGTGCGGCGCGGGGCCGCAAAAAGACTGCAGGCAGTGTAGCGAGCGCGCGAAGGCCCGTCAATTTGCGGCGGGCCATGTTGCTTCCGCTCTGTAGCGGGGTATCATGTTTCCCATGAATGCCTCGATCTTCTCTTCCGCCCATCCGGCCGATCAGCTGGCCGAGTTCTCCGACGCCGACGCGGCGCTGGCTCGCATCCGTGAAATCTACGATGCCTCGGTCGGCGCGATCCGCGCGCGCTTCGACGCCTTCGCCCAGGGCCAGCCGCTGCCGTCCGCGGCACATGCCTGCTATCCCTACCTGGGCATCTCGGTCAATCTCGAAACCATGGTCACCGACAGCCGGCCATCCTGGGGCACGGTTGCCTACCCCGGGGTCTACGGCACCACGGTCACCCGCCCCGAACTGCTGGCCGATTACTACCGCGACCAGATCGAGCGCCTGATACGCTACCACCGCGTGCCCGTGGTGGTCGGCGTCAGCCGCCGCCCGATCCCGTTGCCGTTCGTCATCGAAGCCTCCACCACGGACATCAGCTACACCCAGGCGCGCGAGCTCGAAGCCTCGTTCGTGCTGCCCGAGCTGAGCCGCATCGACGACGCCATCGCCAACGGCACCTATGAGCCGGTGCCCGGCGAAGCCTGGCCGCTCTCGATGTTTCCCGGCGAGCGCGTGGACCTGGCACTGCAGCGGCTCTATCACTACACCGGCACCGCGCCTCAGCATTTCCAGCGCTTTGTGCTGTTTACCAACTATCAGCGCTACGTCGACGAATTCATCGCGCTCGGCCGCTCGCTGATGGCCGCCGAAGACGCGCAAGGCGCGGATGGCTACGCGCGCTTCGTGGAACCCGGCGATGTGGTGCAAGAGCGCGGCGAGGCCGAGCCCGACGACGCCCTGCGCCCGCGCGCGCTGCCGCAGATGCCCGCCTATCACCTGGTGCGCGAGGACAAGCTTGGCGTCACGCTGGTCAATATCGGCGTGGGCCCGTCCAACGCCAAGACCATGACCGATCACCTGGCCGTGCTGCGTCCGCATTGCTGGCTGATGGTTGGCCACTGCGGCGGCCTGCGGCGCTCGCAACAACTCGGCGACTACGTCCTGGCGCACGCTTATGTACGCGACGACCACGTGCTCGATCACGACCTGCCGCCCTGGGTGCCGGTGCCGCCTATCGCCGAGATCCAGGTCGCGCTGCAAGAGGCCGTGGTGCGCGTGACGGGTTTGTCCGGCAACGAGATGAAGACCCGCATGCGCACCGGCACCGTTGTCTCCACCGACGACCGCAACTGGGAGCTCAAGTCCAAGGCGTTGTACGCCCGCTTCAACCAGTCTCGCGCGATTGCCATCGACATGGAAAGCGCCACTGTCGCGGCCAACGGCTTTCGCCTGCGGGTGCCGTATGGCACCTTGCTATGCGTGTCCGACAAGCCGCTGCATGGCGAACTCAAGCTGCGCGGCATGGCCAATGCGTTTTATCGGCAGCGGGTGAGCCAGCATATGTCGATCGGGCTGGAGGCGATTCGCATCTTGCGCGAGGGCGGTGCCGAGCAATTGCACTCGCGAAAGCTGCGCAGTTTTGACGAGCCGGCATTCCGGTAGGCAGGCTCCTGCCGGCGTTCCCGTGCGAGCGGGGACGCCGGTGTCTTGCATCCCTCACTCACCACGCGCTCGGGCCCCCACGCGCCTTGGCCAGCTTGCCCTCGAAATGCGCCACCAGGAAGTCAAGGAACGCCCTGACCTTGGCTGACATATTGTGCCGTTGCGGAAACACCGCATGGATGTCGGCGCTCGGCAATGCATAGTCCTCCAGCAGCAACACCAGCCGGCCGCTGCGCAGGTATTCCGCGAGATCCCATTCCGCCCGCTGCAAGATGCCTTGCCCGTCGAGTCCCCACGTCAGCGTGACTTCGCCGTCATTGCTGCTCAGCGGCCCGCGTACCTTGACCGTTTCGGTTCTCTTCCCCTTGGTGAACCGCCAGATGCCGTAGGCCGAGTCGTTCTGCCGCAGCACGATGCATTGATGCCGCGCCAGGTCATGCGGCGTGGAAGGCGTTCCGTGCGCCTTCAGGTAGGACGGGGCCGCACAGACCAGCCGGCGGTTCGCCATCAGCTATTGGCGATATGCCTCGGCAGGCATAGAATCTCGCGCTTCGCCCAGCTTCAGCACCATGACTACGAATCCCCATGCGGTTATCACGCTGGCCAGCCTGACGCTCGCTGGCTGCCTGCGTTATCCGCATGCATCTGGCCATCTCGTTCGCACCGCGACGATCGCCGCGTGCCTTGCCGATCTGATGGGGCTGGATGCGGCGCACTGCGAGCGCATACGGCTCGTCACGCCGGCGCATGACGTGGGCAAGCTCGCCATCCCCGATGCCGTATTGCTCAAGCCCGGCAAGCTGCTCCCCGAAGAGCGGCAGGTGATCGAGCGGCATGCGGAGATCGGCGCGAACATACTTGCGGGCAGTGCGGACGCGCTGATGCGTCTGGCATCGCAGGTCGCGCACCATCACCATGAGCGTTTCGACGGCACGGGCTATCCATGCGGCCTGGCCGGCAAGGAGATCCCGCTGGCCGCGCGGATCGTGGCGATCGCCGATGCGTTCGATGCCATGACGGAGTCGCGCTGCTATCGCCCCGGCATGAGCGACGACGATGCGCTGTCGATTGTCTCGGCAGGCTCCGGCACGCAGTTCGACCCGGGCGTGGCGAGCGTTTTCCTCGCCAACATCCCGCAGATACTGCGCAGCCGGAAGTCAGCGCAAGCGTTGCTGGATGCTGGTTCGGAGATGGCCGTGGTCGCGCGCTTCTATGGCTTGAGTCGCAACGCATTGCGGCAGATCCCGCGCCAAGCCAGAGCCTGACGCGGGATCCGCCGCGCGTTCGTTGTGCCGTGGTGCGACTTACCGCGTTTCGTCAGAAGCGGTAGCCCACGCCCATGCTGAACAGCCACGGATCCAGGCTCACGTTCGAGACCTTCACGCCGGCCGCCTTCACATCGCTCGACAGCCACACCTTCTTGACGTCGGCATTGAGGAACCAGTTCTTGGTGAGCTTGTAGTCCATGCCGATCTGCAGGGCCGGCGCCACGCTCCAGCTATCGAGCGACAGCGAATTGTTGGCAATGTCGGCGCCCCAGATGCGCGTGAAGTTCAGGCCGGCGCCGATATACGGGCGGAACGTGCCGTTGGGAATGAAGTGATACTGCACCAGCAGCGTCGGCGGCAGATGTGTGAAGGAGCCGATCTTGTTGCCATCGAGGTAGACGTTCTGCTTCTGCGGCACGGTCAGCACCAGCTCGGCGGCGATGTGCGGCGTGAAGAAGTAGGTGACGTCGAGTTCCGGAATCCACTTGTTGTTGACCGTGATGCGGTCCGAGGCGCCAACGCCGCCGATCGGGTCGGACTTGCCGGCCATGTCGAGATAGGTGCTGCGCAGGCGCACCATCCAGTTGCCCTGCGCTTCATCGGCAGCAGCAGCGGGCGTTGCGGCAACGGCGCCGAGCAAGGCAAGGGTGGCGATGGCGGTGGTGCACAGACGGGAATACAGGTGCTTCTTCATGATGGTTGGCTCGTGTTTTAGGAAACTTCACGCACAGTTTGGCGCAGCGTTTCCGGTCGAGCCTTGACCGAAAGCAAGAAGATGGGCACCTGTGGCGCGCGCATGCGCATGCGTCGCCGCGTTGCGACAGTCCCGGGCCGCGCAGCGCTCTTTCGCATTTCCAATCCCGGACCAAGCTTCTAAGGACATGCGCAAATATTCGTGGCGGCGAGTTTGCACCCGCCTTACGCTGTGCGCACAGTCAAGCAACGAGCATGTCGTGGGCGTCCCGCAAGGGCGTCTTTCCGGGTGTGCCCCGTGGGGGCGGGGCACACCGGTTTTTCTGTGCCGAGGCCTTGAGCCCGGGCGTGGGCGGCATCAATCGACCAGGGCGTCCTCGCGCTGCGACGGGCTGGCTGCAAGCAGGTGGCGGTTCACGCCCGACACCACGGCCTTGAGCGATGCCGTGACGATACTGGCGTCGATGCCGGCGCCGAAGCCCGTGGCGGAGTCTCCTACCCGCACTTCCACATAGCAGGCCGCGGCAGCATTGGCGCCGCACGACAGCGCGTGCTCGTGGTAATCCATCACGCGCACCGGCATGTCCAGCGCGCCGTTGAGGCCGCTGACGAACGCATCGATCGGGCCGTTGCCCCGGCCGCGCGCGCTGAGCGCTTCGCCATCGCGCAGCAACGCCACTTCGATCTCCACCTGGCCGCCGTTGCCGGACACCATCTGGTGGCCCACATAGCGCAGCGGCGCCTCATGTTCGAGATATTCGCGCTTGAACAATCCATACAAGTCATCGGCGCTGGCCTCGAGCCCGCTCTCGTCGGTCATCGACTGCACCGCGCGGCTGAACTCGATCTGCAGGCGGCGCGGCATATAGATGCCGTGCACCTGCTCCAGCAGGTAGGCCATGCCGCCCTTGCCGGACTGGCTGTTTACGCGGATCACCGCATCGTAGCTGCGGCCAAGGTCGGCCGGGTCGATCGGCAGGTAAGGCACCTCCCAGATCGCGTCCGCCTTGTGTTGCGCGAAGCCTTTGCGAATCGCATCCTGGTGCGAGCCGGAGAAGGCCGTGAAGACGAGGTCGCCCACATACGGGTGGCGCGGATGCACGGGGAGCTGGTTGCAATCCTCCACGCACTGGCGCACTTCATCGATGTCGGAAAAATCGAGCTCGGGGTCCACGCCCTGCGTGTAGAGATTCAGCGCCAGCGTCACCAGGTCGACATTGCCGGTGCGCTCGCCATTGCCAAACAGGCAGCCTTCCACGCGATCGGCGCCCGCCATGACGGCAAGCTCGGCGGCTGCCACTGCGGTGCCACGGTCATTGTGCGGGTGCACCGACAGTACGATGTCCGCGCGCCGTGCAAGATGCCGGTGCATCCATTCGACCTGGTCGGCGAAGATATTGGGTGTGCTGCATTCCACCGTGGTCGGCAGGTTGAGAATGAGCGGGCGCGTGGGGCCGGGCTGCCAGATCGCGGATACCGCATCGCAAACCTCGAGCGAGAAATCCAGCTCCGTCATGCTGAAGGTCTCGGGGGAGTATTCGTAGCTCCATGCCGTCCCGGGCATGCCGTCGGTCAGCGCCTTGATCAGGCGGGTGCCCGCCAGCGCGATCTCCTTGACCTCCTCGCGGCTCGCACCGAACACGATGCGGCGAAACGCGGGGGCGATCGGGTTGTAGAGGTGCACCACGGCGCGCGCGGCGCCGCGCACGGATTCGATGGTGCGCCGTATCAGGTCCTCCCGCGCCTGCGTCAGCACCACGATGGTCACGTCGTCCGGGATGCGGTTCTCCTCGATCAGCATCCGCACGAAATCGAAATCGGTCTGCGAGGCCGAGGGGAAGGCCACTTCGATCTGCTTCAGCCCGATCTTGACCAGTTGCTCGAAGAAGCGGAGCTTGCGCTGCGGGTTCATCGGCTCGATCAGGGCCTGGTTGCCATCGCGCAGATCCGTGCTCATCCAGACCGGCGCGCGCGTGATGCGCTTGGCGGGCCAGGTTCGGTCGGCGATATCTACGGCAGTGGCAGGGCGGTATTTGGTGGCGGGGTTGCGCAACATCATGACGGTTCTCCTTCCTCGCGGGAAGATGCAAGACACAAGAAGCAAAGGGCAAAAAGCAAAAAGCAGGACGCAGGATCGCCAGGGCGTTGAAGCGCTCAACAGCGAAGGCGTCAGAATGCCAATGCGGAAAAAGGGTGGCGCGAGGCTGCCGAACTGCCACTAGGCACTAGGCCCGGCAACCGATCAGTAGGTCTAGCAGTAGCGAGGAGGAAAGACGCGGCGCCGACAGGGCCGGTGCAACCACAGCAATGGCGGTACCCAGCGCGCAACCTTCTGCCGGCACGCGCGCGGCTGCAGCGATGCGGGAGGCATCGGCGGCGCGGCGGTGGAAGCAGGTGGCTTGGTGCATTGCGTAGTGTGTGGGAAGCGGTGCGGATGACCCGGATGACGCGGATGGCGCGGCTTATGCCAATTACCAAGGTGCGTCGATCACTTGTACTTGTCATGCATGCCGAGCCCGCTGTTCAGCGCTCGGCATCCGGCAAGAATAGTCGAGAACGCGAACGGGCGTCAAGGACGAGTGCGCCGGGTCCCCTGCGGATAACCGGCTGGCCAGCCACCTCCGCCTGGCCTTCAGCACGGACTTGTGGTTGAGCCCCGACGTGCGTCAGCGTACATAGGCGCTGAACGCTCAGCCGTTTGGCTGGTACAGAAGCGTGCGCATCGTGACTAGCCTGGATAGCACGCGACCGTCCGATTCCGCCATTTTCCTGTCCGGTCGCGTCAACCTGACGAGTCTGGCCAGCGGCATCCTGCTTCGGCTTTTGTCGGCGGGGGGCCGGGATTCAACGCCATACGGGGAGACATCATGAGAAACACCAAGACGTGGCCAGCATGGCTGGCCTGCGCCGCCATGGCATTGCTGATGGCGGGCTGTGGCGGCGGCGGTGGCAGCTCGGGCGCCGCATCGCCCACCACCGCGAGCACCGCAGCGGATACCACTCCGGTGAAATACTCGGTGACGCTCACGATGACCTCGGGACAGGTCGGGGTGGGCCGCAGCATCTCGATGTCGGCCTCGGTGGTGGACAGCAAGGGAGCGGACGTCACGTCGTCCAGCACCTTTGCCTGGACTTCGTCCAGCAACGCCATCGCCACCGTGGTGCCGGCCGCAAACGGCAGCGCCACCATCACGGGTGTGGCGGTCGGCACGGCCACCATCCAGGTGGTGGCCACCGTCAAGGCGGCGGACAACAGCACCACGCAACTGCCCGCGCAAACGGCCACGGTGGC
Organism: Cupriavidus sp. MPR-AND1C; assembly: GCF_058809705.1. Taxonomy (NCBI): domain Bacteria; kingdom Pseudomonadati; phylum Pseudomonadota; class Betaproteobacteria; order Burkholderiales; family Burkholderiaceae; genus Cupriavidus; species Cupriavidus sp. MPR-AND1C. Next base: position 15,972 of record NZ_JBXASU010000081.1, read on the forward strand.
CGTGCAGCCCACCGCCGTCAGCTACAACCTCGCACTGTCGAATCCGGTCCTGTCGCTGGTCGACGGGCAGGTACAGCCGGTCACGGCGACGCTGGTCGATGGCAACGGCAGCGACGTCAGCGCAGCCGTGCACGACTGGGCCTGGGCCAGCTCGATTAGCAACGTGCAGGTCAGCGCCGCGCAGAATGCCGCATCGCTGACGGGCGTCAACAGCTCGGATACCGCCGCCGCGGTCGGCACGGTCACGGTCTCGGTCACCGCGCCCAACGGCATTGCTGTCAGCGGGCAGATGCTGGTGACGGTGCAGAAGAACACTGGCTACACCTACCGGCTCGAGCTATCACAAGGGGGCTTGCCCATCAACGCGCTGTCGGTGCTGAATGGCTATCCGCAGGTCTTCAACGCGCGCGTGATCCGCAGCGATTCGCATGATTCCACTGCGGATTTCGACGGCACCTGGCGCTACGCCGCCACCTCGCCAACGCTTTCCGTTGCGGCGGACCCGGCCACGCGGCAGGCCACGTTGAGCACCAGCATCGTGATCGGCACGCCCACCGTGCAGAGCCTGCTGCAGGTGAGCGCGGCCAGCACCAAGATAGCGGGCACGCCCAGGGCCAGCCTGACCGTGACGGAGCAGCCGAAGTGGGCGCTGGTCTATAACGGGCCGCAACCGCTCAAGCTGCTGCTGTCGCTGCCCGTGCCGACTCCCGTCACCGCCACGCTCATGAATTTCGGCGCCAACGCGCCCTATCTTGGCTGCACGGGCTGGAGCTGGACCAGCAGCGCCAACGTAACGTTCGCGGGTGGCGTCAATGCCGCGCAGATCGTGGTGACGCCTTTGGCGCTCGGCGATTTCACAGTGACCGCAACCTGCACGGCCGGCCCTGAACTGCAGCCGATTTCCATCACGATTCCGGGAACGGTGAGTTGATGCGGCGCCCAGCTTTGGCCTGAGCTTTCACGCGGTGCCCGGCATGTGTTCCTGCCGGGCGCCGTTGTTGATGGAGGTCGTGCCGCGCAGATGTTGGCGAGGAGGGAAAGAGCGAGGGAGGAGGTGCCGAAGACGCTGTGAACCAGCGCGGCGAACCCAAAGCGTACCCGTTTCTGCGTGGATCAAAAACGTGGCCAGCGATGGGTTTTGGGGCGTGACCGTGCTGCCAATCAGCGCTTGGGCACGAAGCGGATGACTTGCTCGCTGGCCTGCGTGACGGGCGCTGGCTGCGTGCTGCCTGCGGTGCTGGAGCCGCAGGTATTGCACCCGCCGCTGTCGCAGCCGCTCGCGCAGCCGGCCGCGGCCTGTGGTGCCAGCCAGGCTGCTGCGCGCTGGCGCAAGCCGGTGGCATCGGTGCCACCCAGGCGTGCCGCCAGCCCGGCCTTGATCCGTTCGCGGGTGCGCGGCGCATAGCGGGCCAGCACGGAGATCGTGCAGGCCAGCACGATCAGCGGCACCAGCAGGGTTTCAACGGCGTGGTAGAGGCTCATGGCTGCAATGTCCTCGCTTCAGCTCAGCATCAGGGTGATGTGGTACGTGGCAAAGGCCGCCACGTAGCCGAGCCCGAACAGGTAGGCCGTCGAGGCAGCCATCACCTTCCAGGAGCCGGTCTCGCGCCGGATCACCGCCATCGTGGAGATGCACTGCGGCGCGAACACGAACCAGGCCAGCAGCGACAGCGCGGTGGCCAGCGACCATTGCGCGGCGATCATCGGCACCAGCTGGCTGGCCATGGCGTCCTCGCTGCCGGACAGCGCATAGACGGTGGCCAGCGCGCCTACGGCGACTTCGCGCGCCGCCAGGCCAGGCACCAGCGCGATGCAGATCTGCCAGTTGAAGCCGATCGGCGCAAAGACATGCTCAAGCGCCCGGCCGATCATGCCGGCGAAGCTGTAGTCGATGGCCGGGGCGGTGGCGCCGTCCGGCGGCGACGGGAACGTGGCCAGGAACCACAGCACCACCGTCAGCGTCAGGATCACCTTGCCCACGCGGGACAGGAAGATGCGGGCACGCTCCCACAGGCCGATCGCCACGTCGCGCACATTGGGGATGCGGTACGAGGGCAGCTCCATCATCAGCGGGTGGTCGGTGCGGTCACGGCGGAAATACTTCAGCACGTACGCCACCACCAGCGCGCTCACGATGCCCGCCACATAGAGGGCGAACAGCACCAGGCCCTGGAGGTTGAACATCCCCATCACCGTGCGCGCCGGGATGAAGGCGCCGATCAGCAGCGCGTACACGGGCAGCCGCGCGGAGCACGTCATCAGCGGCGCCACCAGAATGGTCGCGAGGCGGTCGCGCGGGTCCTGGATGGTGCGCGTGGCCATGATGCCGGGAATCGCGCAGGCAAAACTGGAGAGCAGCGGGATAAAGGAGCGGCCGGACAAGCCGGCGCCCATCATCAGGCGGTCGAGCAGGAAGGCGGCGCGCGGCAGGTAGCCGGATTCCTCCAGCGTCAGGATGAACAGGAACAGGATCAGGATCTGCGGCAGGAACACGACAACGGCACCCAGGCCGGCGATCAGGCCATCCACCAGCAGGCTGCGCAGCATGCCCTCGGGCAGATGGCTGCCGACGATCTCGCCGAACCAGTGCACGCCGCCCTCTATGCCGTCCATCAGCGGGGTGGCCCAGGAGAACACCGCCTGGAACATCAGGAACAGCAGCACGGCCAGGATCACCAGGCCGAACACCGGATGCAGCAGGATGCGGTCGAGCCGGTCGTCCATGGCCGCGGTACGTGCCGGCATGGTCACAGCGGCGTCCAGCAGGCGCTTGACCTCCTGGTGCACGTCCATGTCGGATGCCTGCTCGGGGGCGGCATCCGGCACTTGCGGCAAGGCCGCGTCCAGTGCGGCCAGCAGGCTGGCGGCGCCATCGCGCTTGACGGCAATCGTCTGGACCACCGGCACCCCGAGCGCGGCGGCCAGCTTGTCGCGGTCGATGCGGATGCCGCGCTTGGCCGCGGCATCGCTCATATTGAGCACCAGCACCATGGGCAGGCCCAGGCGGCGCAGTTCCAGCACGAAGCGCAGGTGCAGGCGCAGGTTGGTGGCATCCACCACCGACACCAGCAGGTCGGGGCGCGGCTCGCCCGGGCGCTTGCCCAGGCAGATATCGCGCGTGATGGCTTCATCCAGGCTGGCTGCATGCAGGCTATAGGCACCCGGCAGGTCCAGCACACGCACCTGCCTGCCGGCCGGCGAGACGAAATGGCCTTCCTTGCGCTCGACGGTGACGCCGGCGTAGTTGGCCACCTTCTGGCGGCTGCCGGTCAGGCGGTTGAACAGCGCGGTCTTGCCGCAATTGGGATTGCCCACCAGCGCAACGCGCAATGCGGGACGCTGGGAAGCGGAAGTCGGGTTGGCGACAGACATATTCTTGGCAGGTGCCCGGTCAGGCAGCGGAGCGTTTGGCGGCGGGCGCGTCGGGTTGCGCTGCCGGCGTGATGCTGGAGACGGTGGCGCTTAGCGCTTCCACGGTGATGCGGGCTGCTTCGGCGCGGCGCAAGGCAAACCGGGTAAAGCCCACCTGGGCGACAAGGGGATCCATGCCGAACGGTCCCAGCGCGATGACCTGTACGGCTTCGCCCGGCACAAAGCCGAGTTCGCGCAGGCGGCGTGCTACCGGATCGTTAGGAGAGTTGTCATCGATCGACACGATGACAGCGGCGGCGCGCCGCGGAAGTTCAGACAACCGCATGTGGCTTCCAGTCCGTTGGCGCGAGGCACGGCACGCAGTCGGCAAACTCACACCAGGGTTGGTAAATGAAAATCGTTCCTATTGTAGCCGATTTGCATGCGGGCGTTTTGATTTCGCGCAGTTGTGCTGTTCGTGCGCGCTGCCTGCATGGCGCACCACAATGCCGGCGGTGCGCAATCGCCCGAAGCGCACGTCAGGCAACATTCGGCCGCACGGGATCCGTGATGGCCGTGGCGTCGCGGTGTTGCAACGGGATTGGGTGGGGGGCGGGCGGCGCGCGTCGCCCCGTGGGTCTCAGCTGGCCCTGGCGAGCTTTAGCAGGCTCTGTTGGCCTCTGTTGGCTTTTGTTTGTTTTTGTTGGTTTCTTGCGGGTCCTAGTCGACCCGCAGGCCGATCTGCGCGGCGAGCTTCTTCCAGCGCTCGATATCGGTGTTCACCAACTTCTGGAATTCCGCCGGGCTGCTGCTGGCGGTTGCAAATCCCAGTTGGGCGAGATTGGCCTTGACCTCCGGCTTGGCGACGGCCTTGGCGATGGCCGCGTTGAGCTTGTGCACGATGTCCGGCGGCGTGTGCGCCGGGGCCAGGATGCCAAACCACTGGTCCACGTCATAGCCACTGACCCCAAGCTCGCTCACCGAGGCCACGTCGGGCAGCAGCGGCGACCGGCCTTTGGAGGTGACGGCCAGCGCGCGCAGCTTGTTGGCCTTGAGGTAAGGCACCGTGTTGCTGAGCGTGTTGATGCTGACGTCGGCCTGGCCGCCCAGCACGTCAGCCAGCGCCGGAGCGCAACCCTTGTAGGGCACGTGCAGCAGGTCGATCCTGGCCGAGATCTTGAGTAGTTCGCCGGCAAGGTGCTGGGGCGTGCCGTTGCCGCAGGAGGCGTACGTCGGCGGCTTGCCCGAGCGCCCGGCCGCGAGCAGGTCATTGAAGTTCTGGATCCTGGAAGAAACGGGTACGGCGATGATGGATGGCACGGATGCCACGGAGATCACCGCGCTGAAGTCCTTGCCCGGATCGAACTGCAGGTTGCGGAAAACGCCGGGGTTGATCGCAAAGCTGCTGTTGACCACCAGTAAGGTATAGCCGTCCGACGGGCTCTTGGCGACGTACTCGGCGCCGATATTGCCGCTGGCGCCCGGCCGGTTGTCGACCACCACCGGCTGGCCCAGGCTGCGGCCCACCTCCGTGCCGATCACCCGCGCCAGCGTGTCGGTGCCCCCTCCCGCCGGGAACGTCACCACCAGCCGGATCGGCTTTTGTGGAAAGTCGCCGCCGATATTGGCGCTCGCCTGCGCGGGCAGGCCGAACAGGGTGGCCCCCAGCAAGGAGATCGATGCGAGACTGCGTACCACGGACAGGAATGTCATTTTTTGCCTCATCGGTTGAAGGAAATGATAGATCAGTGCGGCAGTGCGGGCGGCGCGCCCGGACGCGCTGCTAGTCCGCCAGGATACGAATCGGCGGCCCGGCAAGCTCCGCCGAAGCGTGGGCCCGTACGCCCGCCTCCAGATCGATGGCGGTCTCGGCGTGGATCCTGAACAGCGGTTGCCCCGCAACGAGCCGGTCCCCCACCGTGCACAGCAGGTCCACGCCGGCGCCAGGCCGGCGTGGCGCGCCGGCGCCGCGCGCAATGCCAGCGATGGCAAATCCATTGATGTCCGCGACGACGCCCGCCGTGCCGGCCGGTACGGTGTGGACGTGCTGGCCAGGTGCATTCGGTGCCGCCCTTGCGCCCTGCGCGGCCACGATCCGGCCGAATGCGGCGCTTGCGGCCCCGCAGGCAAGCAATTCGCCCGCAATCCGCCGTCCCTCGGCGGGAGATCCCACGGCCGGGTCGAACGCAAGAATCTGTCCGGCAAAGAACAGGGCCTTCTCGCGCAGGTCCGCGGGTGCGTCGGGGCTGCCGTTGAGTACCTGCAGCACATCCCGCACTTCCAGTGCCGGGCCCACGCCGCGCCCGATGGGTTTGCTGCCGTGCGTCGCGAACGCGCGCACCTGCATGCCCAGCCCCGCGCCCACCGCTTCGAACAAGACGCCCAGGGCTTGGGCTTCGGCTTGCGACTTGAGCTTCGCCTGCGGGCCGAAGGGCAGGTCGACGATCACGTGGGTCGAACCTGCGGTGTATTTCTTGGAGAGGATGGATGCCACCGACCACCGGTTGGTGTCCAGGCCGAGCGGGCGCGTGATGGCATTCATCACATCGTCGATAGCCGAGTGATTAAGGCGGCCGTTCCAGGCAATGCAGGCCCGCGCTTGCTCCACGCAGCGGCGCACGTCGTCGATGTCCAGGTCCACCCGCGCCACCGTCTCCATGGCCTCGGCGGTGCCGGCCGCGGAAGTGATCGCGCGCGACGAGGTCTTGGGCATCGCCAGCCCGAACGCCGCGACGATCGGCACCACGATCAGCGTGATGCGGCTGCCCGGCACGCCGCCCATGGAGTGCTTGTCCACCACGATGGGTTCGTCCCAGCCGATCCTGGGGGCAAAGCGCGTGCGGGCACGCGCGACGCTGACCACTTCCGCATCGGTGAGGTGCTGCGAGGCAGCCACCAGGAACGCGGTCAGCTCGATCTCCGTATAACGGCCCTCCACCGCATCGCGCAACACGGCTTCGTATTCGGCCTCGCTCAAGGCATCGCCGCGCAGCTTCTTGCGCAGCACATCGCGGCTGACGGGGCCGGGAATCCGGCGCAGGCGCACCGTACTGCCGGGCGCAGCGCCCAGGCGATCGAAGAGGGCATCGGACAGGCCGATTTCTTCGTCCTGCAGCAAGGCCGGGCTCTCGACCACATGCAAGGCAGCGGGGATCTCGACCGTTCCCGAGCGCACGGCCATGCGGGTCTGGCCAGCGGAAAAGGCGGGCGACACATAAGCAATGTGCGCGTCGCCGGTGGCGATTGGCATGCGTCTGGCCTTGAGCGGCGCCGGCGCCGTGCGCAGCGCTTCCAGGAAGCGTGCGATGCCCACATCCATGGCCGCGTCGTTCGATACGCAGACGCTCGCCACGCCTGCGGGAATCGGATCGGGGATGCGCTCCAGCCTGCGCAGCACCGCGTCGCCGGATTCGCGTCCGCGCGCGGCAATGCGCTGCGCCAGCACCTGCAGCGGCGCCGTGACATGGATGACGACGAAGTTGCGCAACTGGCCAGCCAGCGCGGCGACAATGCCGCGCGAGCCGTTGGCGATGACGTGCCGGCCGCGCTCCAGTTCATCCAGCAAGCTGGCCGGCAGCCCATAGCGCAAGCCATGCGCTGCCCACGTGATCAGGAAGGCGTTGGCCGTCTCGCGCGCCGAGAATTCGGCCTGCGTCACGCCCTCGTGGTCCTCGCCCGGCGAACCTGCTGGCCGGGTGATGACGCGCCTGGCAAATACATAGCACGGATCGGCCAGCAGCGCCGCCCTGGCGCCGTCCATCAGCGTGTCCTTGCCCGCGCCGCTGGGGCCAACCACGAGGAAGAAGGTGCCGGCAGCCTGCACGGGCTTATCCCGCGTGGTGGAGACCGCCGCCAAAGCCGATGGCCCGACGCGGTCCGGATAGCGGGCGGCTTCCAGGCTGCTTGTGCATGTGTCGTTCCAGGTCTCGGGGTTCTTCATGGTCATCCTTATCCTTATCCTTCTCTTGGTCCCGTTTCGTCGGCCGTGCCGCATACCCGCATACGTTCGCAGACAATATACTTAGATATCGAAGTACAAAGGCAATGCTAGCACCAGATGAAATCTTGTCAAGATAAGTTCGACATCTAAGAATACGCAAGAGTCGGGCCATAGCCGGGAAGGGCCGTATCCACGGCCTGTGTCGGAGATTCCGGCAATGTCCAGCAGGGAAATCCCTCTGCGCGTGCGTTGTCGCGTCGCGCGTGGCGCAAGCCTGCACTGATGTAGCGCACACTACATCAGTACGAACCAAAATGGTTAGCTGGCGAAGTTCCGCCGGGAGAGCGGCGTGGCGGAACATACGGCCGCTTTGCCAACGCGTTATCATGCTTTCCATCATCGGGCGCGGGCACGGTCGGCGCCGACAAGGACTCCCACACCGTCTTATGGCCACATCGAAATTGACTGAAACGCAGGCGCCCGCCCAGCCGGGCGACATCGCCAACGAGCGCCTGGCGCATATGGTGAAGGACGCCGCCCGGGCCTATATCCGTGCCCTGCAGATGCGCCTGGCCGAACACACTGTTTCCTATGGGCACTGGACCATCCTGCGGATTCTCTGGGATCACGACGGCTTGTCGCAGCGCGAACTGAGCGACCTAGCGGGCGTCACGGAGCCGACCACGTTCGCGGCGGTCAAGGCGCTGGAAGCGCTGGGCTACATCGAGCGCACGCACCTGCCCGGCAACAAGAAGAATGTCCATGTGTTCCTGACCAAGACGGGACGCGCCCTCAAGCGCAAGCTGGTGCCGCTGGCCGAGGAGGTCAATGAGATCAGTGTCGAGGGCGTGTCGGCGGAAGAGGTGGCCACCGCGCGCAAGGTGTTGATCGCCATCAACCGCAACCTGGCCAAGGACGAGGCAGCGGCCCAGGGCACGGCACGGCGTGTGCCATCGACGCGCGAGCTGGGGCGGCTGCTGGCGGATCTTTGAGCCAGTGACGCCGCTGGCGGCGAGCGCGGCATGAAAAAAAAGCGCGCGAGGCAGCAGCCAGGCGCGCGTCGAAGTGGCGGGAAGGAGTGACTCCCGCTCACACGGTATCTCTCACACGGTGTCTTTACACCGCCTGTTCACTCTACTTGTTCACACCGCATCGTCCAGCCCGATATCCACGGCCGGCGCGGACTGGGTGATCTTGCTGGTGGAAATGTAGTCAACGCCGGTCTCGGCGATGGGGCGGATGGTCTCCAGGTTGATGCCGCCGGACGCCTCCACCTTGGTGCGCCCGTTGACGATGGCCACGGCTTCGCGCATGTCGGGCACCGACATGTTGTCCAGCATGATCACGTCGACGCCCGCCTGCAGGGCCTCACGCACCTGGTCCAGGCGATCGCACTCCACTTCCAGCTTGGTCAGCACGGGCAGTTGCCGGCGCGCGCGCGCAACGGCCGCGGCAATGCTGCCGCACACGGCGATATGGTTGTCCTTGATCATCACGCCGTTATCGAGCCCCAGCCGGTGGTTCAGGCCCCCACCGCAGGTCACCGCGTGCTTCTCCAGCACGCGCAGCCCCGGCGTGGTCTTGCGGCTGTCGATCAGGCGCGCCTTGGTGCCGGCGATGGCCTCCACGTAGCGGGCGGTATGGTTGGCGATCCCGCACAGCCTTTGCATGATGTTCAGGGCGGTGCGCTCGGCAGTCAGCACGCTGCGCGCGGAGCCGCTGACGGCGATCAGGATGGCGCCCTTGGCGACCTTGTCACCGTCGTTGACGCGCACATCCACGTGCAGCGACGGGTCGTAGCGCGAGAACACGCGGGCGGCCACATCCACACCGGCGATCAGCATCGGCTCACGCGCATTCATATAGAACGAACCCGTCTCGCCCTTCTCGATCATGGTTTGGACCGTCAGGTCGCAGGCGCCGATGTCTTCGGTCAGCCACAGGTCAATCAGCTTGTCGGTTGCAAATGAGTCGTACATGCTTGGCTCCAGGGTTCCGGGGGTCCGGCGGGTTGATGTCGCGGTCTTGATGTGAAGGCGAAGAATACTTAGATATCGAAGTACGTGTGGCAATCCTAGCAGTTGCCGTGGCCTTGTCAAGTAATGTTCGACATCTAAGAATAATTTCGCGGCGAGGCGCGATGTCCCGGCCTGTCATAGAATGCTTGTCGACGCACGGCCGGGCCAGGCCCCGGCCTTCCTGACATGCACAGACGGAGCACATGACATGATTCTCGAAATAGCGCAGTTCCAGATCAAACCGGGCACGGAGCCGGACTTCGAGGCAGCGGTTGCCAAGGCGGCGCCGCTCTTCAAGCGCGCCCGCGGCTGCCACGCCATGCGGCTGCTCAGGTCGATCGAAAACCCCTCGCATTTCACGCTGGAAGTCAAGTGGGAAACGGTCGAGAACCACATGGTGGATTTCCGCGAATCCGCGGACTTCGCCGAATGGCGCAAGCTGGTTGGCGACTACTTCGCCGCTGCGCCCGACGTGGGCCATGTCAGCGTGGCGGTCGAAGGGTTCTGAATCCGGACTGGCGGGGCGATCCGCCTCCTCCGCATGAGTGGGGTCCCGAATAACGCAATTGCGTTATTGGTGGAGGAAAGTGCAGCGGGTAAGCTGCTTGCACGCTGAACACCCCGTTCCACGCGTATTTGACATGCCACCTGCCGGTAAAGCAGGTGGCATTTTCTTTATGAGCCTGGTGTTTACCCTGAGTGCGTTCGCCATCGCAGGCGCTCGCCGCATCTCGGGGTGAGCCGGGAGGGCCCGGCTCTCTTTCTCCCTCATCTTCCTAATTCTCATCCCGCATCTTCTCCAGGAAGCGGTCGCGCGCGGGCTCGTCCGTTCCCGCCTTCCAGACGCAATACACCTCCGACGGCACCGTCGCCTGCGCCAGCGGCAAAAACACCGCCCCCGCCATTGCCGACCTTTGCAGCGCCGCCGGCACCACCGCCACGCCGGTTCCTTGCGACACCAGGGACACCACCGACAGCCAGTGCCGCACCTCATGCCGGATCTGCGGATAGAAGCCCTGCGCCGCGCACATCTCGAAGATGCGGTTGTAGTAGTCGGGCGAGGCCTTGCGCGAGAACAGCACGAAGGGCTCGCCACGCAGCTCGCTCAGTGCCACGGTGGCCTGGCGCGCCAGGCGGTGGTCATGCGGCACGCAGCACAGGAAGGGTTCGCTATGGACTAGCGCGGTGGCCAGTTCGCTGGGCACGCGGTCGGTGTGGATGAAGCCGGCATCCAGCCCGTCATGCAGCAGCGCGTCGATCTGCTCCTGTGAGTTGAGTTCCGTCAGCGCCACCTGGATGCCGGGGTAGCTGGCCTGGAACTCCCGCAGGCGCTGGGGCAGGCCGCGGTACAGCATGGAGCCGACAAAGCCGATGCGCAGCCGCCCGACGGCGCCGGCCTCGATCTCGCGGGCCAGCAGGCGGGCCTCTTCGGCCTGGGCCAGCAGCGCGCTGGCCGATTCGCGAAAGGCCCGGCCGGCGGCGGTCAGGCGCACGCCGCGGCTGTCGCGCTCGAACAGGCGGGCGCCCACCGAGGCTTCCAGCTGCTGGATATTGAGCGATAGCGGCGGCTGCGAGATCGACAGGCGGCGGGCGGCCCGGCCGAAGTGGAGTTCTTCGGCGAGGACGAGGAAGTAGCGCAGGTGACGGAATTCCATGGCGATACAAAAAATATATGGACCAAGCCAATTTTAGAATTAGACACGAATCGCTGGACTTTGAATAATGCAGACAAAGTATCCGGCTCCACCTGCCGGCACACACAGGAGATACCCCATGCAGACCAGCGCAGCGCGCCAAACTGTCGTTTCGGCCACTTTGTCCGCCACGCCCGCGCATCCGGTGCCGGACCAGCAAGGCGTCAACCTGTTTGCCAGCGACCCTGACCTGCGCGCGCTGCTGCCGCTCTACCTCCCGCCCGACCTGTTCGCCCACCTGCTGCCCCACCTCGACCGCATGGGCGCGCTGGCCGGGGGCGTGCTGGACGAACTCGCGCATATCGCCGACCAGAACAAGCCCACCTTGTCGCACCGGACCCGCACCGGCATCGATGCGCAGCGCATCGACAAGCATCCCGCTTACGTGGAGCTGGAGAAGGTGGCGTTCTCCGAGTTCGGCCTGGCGGCGGCATCACACCGCGGCGGCGTGCTGGGCTGGGACAAGCCGATGCCCGCTGCGGCCAAGTACGCGCTGACCTACCTGTTCGTGCAGGCCGAGTTCGGCCTGTGCTGCCCGCTGTCGATGACCGATTCGCTGACCCGCACCTTGCGCAAGTTCGGCGATCCGGCGGTGGTCGAGCGCTTCTTGCCGAACCTCACCACGCAGGTCTTCGAGGACCTGTACCAGGGCGCCATGTTCATGACCGAGCAAGGCGCGGGCTCCGACGTGGCTGCCACCACCACCCGCGCCGCGCGCGATGCGCAGGCCGAGGGCGGCTGGCGCCTGTCGGGCGACAAATGGTTCTGCTCCAACCCGGACGCCGCGCTGGCGATGGTGCTGGCCCGCGTCGAGGACGAAAACGGCGAGGCCGCGCCCGGCATCAAGGGCGTGTCGCTGTTCCTGCTGCCGCGCACGCTGGCCGATGGCAGCGCCAACCACTACCGCATCATCCGGCTCAAGGACAAGCTTGGCACGCGCTCCATGGCCAGCGGCGAGATCCGCCTGGAAGGCGCGCATGCCTACCTGGTGGGTGAGCTTGGCCGGGGCTTCGTGCAGATGGCCGACATGATCAACAACTCGCGCCTGTCCAACGGCGTGCGGGCGGCCGGCCTGATGCGCCGCGCCTTGTCGGAGGGCCAGTTCATCGCGCGCGAGCGCCGGGCCTTTGGCAAGCGCCTGCTGGACATGCCGCTGATGCGCCGCCAGCTGCTCAAGCTCGCGCTGCCCACCGAGCAGGCCCGCACCATGGTGTTCCAGACCGCCGAGGCGCTGCGCCGCGCCGACGCCGGCGAGGCTGATGCTTATGCGCTGATGCGCGTGCTCACGCCGCTGATCAAGTTCCGCGCCTGCCGCGATGCGCGCAAGGTCACTGGCGACGCCATGGAAATGCGTGGCGGCTGCGGCTATATCGAGGAGTGGAGCGACCCGCGCCTGGTGCGCGACGCGCATCTCGGCTCGATCTGGGAAGGCACCAGCAATATCGTTGCCCTTGACGTGCTGCGTGCCATCCGCCGCGAAGGCGCGCTGCCCGTGCTGGAAGCCCATCTCGCGGGCTTGCTGCAAGCCACGCCGATGCATGCCGGGGCGCGCGCCACGTTTACCGCGGCAATCGCCAGGGCCGCGAAGCTGGCCGCCCGCGCCGCCGAAGCCGGCGCCGATGGCGACGTGCTGGCGCGCCAGGCCGCCTCCGCGCTGTACCACGTGACCAGCGCGGTCGCCATGGCCTGGGAAGCCGGCCGCATCGGCTCGGTGCGGCGCATGCGATTGGCCCAGCTGGTGCTGGTCCATCGTGTGCTGCCCCAGGATCCGCTGGCCGGCGAGGCTGAACCCTGCTGGCTGGCCGACACCATCGCGCCGCCCGCCGACGGCGCCATGAGCGCCACCGGCGAGGTGGAGCAGGTCAACCTCTTCTGACGCATTACCGCAAATCCGACAAGCCCCCCGCGGCGCCCCACGGCGCCGCACACGCCGGCGCCGCATCGGCTGCCCGGCGCAAGAAGACCTAAACCAGGAGACAACCATGACCCTCTGGCAACGCCTCGCCGCTGTCGCCGCCTGCACCCTCTGCGTGGGCATTGCCCCCGCGCTGGCGCAGAAGGACTTCCCGTCCAAGCCCATCATGATGATCGTGACCTACCCGCCCGGCGGCCCCACCGACGTGATGGCGCGCACCCTGGCGTCCGCGCTCAAGGGCAGCCTTGGCCAGACCGTGGTGGTGGAAAACCGCGCCGGCGCCGGCGGCAATATCGGCGCCGAAGCCGTGGCGCGCGCGGAGCCGGATGGCTACACGCTGATGTTCGGCACCTCGGCCCCGCTGGCGATCAATGTCAGCCTGTACCGCAAGATCAACTACGACCCGGTCAAGAGCTTCGCGCCGATCATCCAGATCGGCCAGTTGCCCAACGTGCTGGTGGTGAATCCCTCGGTGCCCGCCAAGACCGTCGGTGAGCTGATCGCCTACGGCAAGGCCAACCCGGGCAAGCTGACCTATGCCTCGTCCGGCAATGGCGCGTCCTCGCACCTGGCCGGCGTGCTGTTCAACAACCTGGCCGGCACGGACTTCCGCCATATTCCCTACAAGGGCACCGGCCCCGCGCTCAACGACCTGCTTGGCGGCCAGGTGAGCATGAGCTTCACCGACGTGCTGACCGCGCTGCCCTTCATCAAGAGCGGCAAGTTCCGCGTGCTGGGCGTGACCACCAAGAGCCGCTCGCAGGCGCTGCCCGATGTGCCCACCGTGGCCGAGCAGGGCGTGCCTGGCTTCGACGTCTCGGTGTTCTTCGGCGTGGTCGCCCCGGCCGGCACGCCGCCGGCGGTCATCGCCAAGCTCAACCATGCCTTTGCCGATGCGCTGCAACAGCCCGCGGTGCGCAAGACCCTGCAGGCGCAAGGGCTGGAACTGCCGCCGTCGACCTCGCCCGAGCAGCTTGGCAGCTTCGTCAAGGCAGAGGTGACCAAATGGCGCGGCGTGGTGCAAAAATCGGGTGCTCAGCTGGACTGAGCCAGGGGCACGCCCCGCCAAGCCAGGCTATGAATCATGGCCGGTTCGGCGGTAGTATCGACGTTTGCCAACCTGCGTGCAGTCCAATGCACCTGGCGGCATGTGGGCGAATTCGTGGGCATCGCGGCATAGCGGTGCCCGTTTTGCCTTCATGCGGCCCCAACCTGCCCTGTGCCCGCCATGACCGATCTCTCCTTGCCCGCGCCCGTCAACGAATTTGCCGGTGAAGCGCCCGGCCTGCTGTTTGCCCTGCCGATGCCCATGGCCCGCGTGTTCGGCCTGACCGGCGTGCACATCAACGCCAAAGAGGCGCGCGTGAGCATGGCCTACCACCCGGACCACACCAACAGCCGCGGCGACGTGCACGGCGGCGCGCTGGCCACGCTGCTCGATTGCGCGCTGTCCTGCGCCGCGCGTGGCCACGATCCGCGCCGCTTCGGCGTGGCCACGATCGACCTGTCGGTGCATTTCACCGCGCCCGGGCGCGGCGAGCTGACCGCCACCGCCTGGTGCGAGCGCCGCGGCCGTTCCCTGTGCTTTGCGCGCGGCGAGATCCGCGATGCGCAGGGCGAGCTGCTGGCGCTGGCCACCGGCACCTTCAAGCTGCTGGATCGCACGCCCGCGCCGGCCGCCTGAGCCAGGCCCGCGTTTTTCGCCGCGCGTTCATCGCCGCACGTTCATTGCTGCAGTTACGGAACCCCTCTCATGAGCAAACTCCCTGTCTCGCCCGGCGCGCTCGCCGGCATCCGCGTGGTCGATCTCTCCCGCATCCTGGGCGGGCCGTTCTGCGGCCAGATCCTTGGCGACCATGGCGCCGACGTGCTGAAGATCGAGCCGCCCCAGGGCGACGATACCCGCACCTGGGGCCCTCCGTTCAAGGACGGCGTGGCCTCTTATTACTTCGGCCTGAACCGCAACAAGCGCGTGATGCGGCTGGACCTGAGCGCCGATGCCGACCGCGAGGTGCTGCTTGCCCTGCTGGCCGACGCCGACGTACTGGTCGAGAACTTCAAGACCGGCACGCTGGAAAAGTGGGGGCTGGGGTTTGACGCGCTGTCGGCGCGCTTCCCACGCCTGGTGCACTGCCGGGTTTCCGGCTTTGGCGCGGACGGCCCGCTCGGTGGCCTGCCCGGCTACGACGCGGCCATCCAGGCCATGGCGGGCATCATGAGCATCAACGGCGAAGCCGGCGGCGACGCGCTGCGCGTGGGCTTGCCGGTGGTGGACATGGTCACCGGGCTGAACGCCGCGCTGGGCGTGTTGCTGGCCCTGCAGGAGCGCGAGCGCAGCGGGCGCGGCCAGTTTGTCGAGGCGGCGTTGTATGACTCAGGCCTGTCGTTGCTGCATCCGCACGCGGCCAACTGGTTCATGAGCGGCAAGGAGCCGACCCGCACCGGCAACGCGCATCCGAACATCTATCCGTACGACACCGTCGCCACCGCCACCGACCCGATCTTTCTCGCGGTCGGCAACGATCGGCAGTTCCGCATCCTGTGCGAGCACCTGGAGATGCCGGGGTTTGCCGACGATGCGCGCTACGCCACCGCCGGCGCGCGCTCGGTCAACCGTGCCGCGCTCAAGGTGGAGCTGGAAGCGCGCATGGGCAAGCTGGATGGCAAGGTGCTCGCCGATACGCTGGTGGCCGCCGGCGTGCCGTGCGCGCCGGTGCTGTCGGTGGCGCACGCCTTGCAGCATCCGCACACCGTCCACCGCGAGATGGTGGTGGAAATGGCGGATGGCTACAAGGGCCTTGGGTCGCCCGTCAAGCTCAGCCGCACGCCCGCCACCTACCGCTACGCGCCGCTGGCAGAGGGCGACCAGTTCCTGCCGCGCGACGCCGCCAACGACGGCGAGTAAGCGGCGGGGCTGTGCCCGCTCGGCGGGTGAGCAGGGCAGTGGCTCAGCAGGTCAGTGGGGAATCATCCCCGTGAGCACATAAGCCTGCAGCATGGTGATGATGCCCACGATCATCGCGAACAGCAGGCTGTGCTTCACGGTAAAGCGGAACAGCTCGGATTCCTTGCCGACCAGCCCGGTGGCCGCGCAGGCGACCGCGATGGATTGCGGCGAGATCATCTTGCCGGTCACGCCGCCGGTGGTGTTGGCCGCCACCAGCAGCGTGTCGGATACGCCGATCTGGTGCGCGGTGGTGCTCTGCAACGAGCAGAACAGCGCATTGGACGACGTGTCCGAGCCAGTCAGGAACACGCCCAGCCAGCCCAGGAAGGGCGAGAAGAACGGAAACGCCGCGCCCGTGCCGGCCAGCAGCAGTGCCAGCGTCGACGACATGCCCGAGTAGTTGGCGACAAAGGCGAAGCCCAGTACCAGCCCGATCGACAGGATCGGGCGGCGCAGCTCCATCAGCGTTTCGCCGAAGGTGGCCAGCGCAGCGCCTGGCTTCATGCGCAGCAGCACGGCGGAGATCAGCGCGGTCAGCAGGATGGCGGTGCCCACCGCCGATACCAGGTCGAGCTTGAACACCGCTTCGTAGGCCTTGGGCTGTGCCACGATCGGCGCGGCCTTGATCACCAGCTGGTCCAGCGCCGGCACATGGAACTTCAGCACCCACCCAGCCAGCGCGCCGTTGCCGACGAACAGCGCCTTGAACGACGGCAGGCTCCACACCGTCACGATGGCGGTGAGGATGCCGAACGGCGCCCACGCGCGCACGGTCTGCGCCACGGTGTAGGGCGAGGCGCGGCGGTTGTTACCCGCC
>NZ_JBXASU010000082.1:0-32640 GCF_058809705.1 Cupriavidus sp. MPR-AND1C
CTTCAGCTTTCTTGCTGGGGCGGAGCAGCGGCTTCCATGTGCTGAATATTATCTACTGGTAGATAGATAGTCAAGGGATTTTTGGGGAGATCGCTTTTGTCGATAACGCATCACAAACCCCGGAAGAAAAAACGGTGGCACGAGGCCACCGTCCGCTACGCCATCAAGGATGACGCTTACCGCACCTTCCCTTCCTTCCACGCCTGCAACAACTTGTCATAGGCGATGGTCTCGCCCTTCGGCTTCTCGTTGGCCAGCTTCTTCCAGGGCGCGTGGTCGTCGGACAGCCACTTGGCGGGATCGCCCTTAGGGTTGAGCTTGGGCGCGCAGTTCGTCATGCCGGCGCGTTGCAGCCGCCCCATCACCTGGTCCATTTCCTCGGCCAGGTTGTCCATCGCGGCCTGCGGCGTCTTCTCGCCGGTTACAGCGGTCGCCACGTTCTTCCACCAAAGCTGGGCCAGCTTGGGGTAGTCGGGCACGTTGGTGCCGGTGGGCGTCCACGCCACCCGCGCCGGGCTGCGATAGAACTCGATCAGGCCGCCGTACTGGGCCGCGTTCTTGGTAAGGTACTCATGATGGATGTCGCTGTCGCGGATAAAGGTCAGGCCGGTGAGCGACTTCTTCAGCGATACCGTCTTGGACGTCACGAATTGCGCATAGAGCCAGGCCGCCGCGAGGCGATTGGGATCGGTGTTCTTGAAGAAGGTCCAGGAGCCAACGTCCTGGTAGCCATTCTGCATGCCCTGCTTCCAATACGGGCCATAAGGCGACGGCGCCATGCGCCACTTGGGACTGCCGTCGGCATTGACCACCGGCAAGCCCTTCTTGGTCATGTCAGCAGTAAAGGCGGTGTACCAGAACACCTGCTGCGCGATCTGCCCTTGCGCCGGGACCGGACCGGCTTCCGAGAAGGTCATGCCCATGGCCTGCGGCGGTGCGTATTTCTTCATCCAGTCAATGTACTTGGTGAGCGCATAGACCGCGGCCGGGCTGTTGGCGGCACCGCCGCGCGCAACCGACGCGCCCTCCGGCGTGCACTTGTCGGCGCCAACGCGGATGCCCCATTCGTCGACCGGCATGCCGTTGGGCAGGCCCTTGTCGGCGGCACCGGCCATCGACAGCCAGGCATCGGTAAAGCGCCAGCCGAGCGACGGGTCCTTCTTGCCGTAGTCCATATGGCCGTAGACTTTCTTGCCGTCGAGCTCCTTGACGTCGTTGGAGAAGAAGTTGGCGATGTCTTCGTAGGCCGACCAGTTGGTGGGCACGCCCAGGTCATAGCCGTACTTGGCCTTGAACTTGTCCTGCAGGTCCTTGCGCGCGAACCAGTCGGCACGGAACCAGTACAGGTTGGCGAACTGCTGGTCGGGCAGCTGGTAGAGCTTGCCGTCCGGCGCGGTGGTGAACTTGGTGCCAATGAAGTCCTTCACGTCCAGCCCGGGATTGGTCCACTCCTTGCCGGCGCCGCTCATGTAGTCGGACAGCGGCAGGATGGCGCCATAGCGGTAGTGCGTGCCGATCAGGTCGGAGTCGGAGATCCAGCCGTCATAGATCGACTTGCCCGACTGCATCGAGGTCTGCAGTTTCTCCACCACGTCGCCTTCCTGGATGATGTCGTGGTTGACCTTGATGCCGGTAATCTCCTCGAACGCCTTGGCCAGCGTCTTGGATTCGTATTCGTGGGTGGTGAGGGTCTCGGACACCACGCTGATCTGCGTCACGCCCTTGGCCTTGAGCTTGGCGGCAGCATCCATGAACCACTTCATTTCAGCAAGCTGCTTGTCCTTGGCGAGCGACGACGGCTGGAACTCGCTGTCGACCCACTTCTTGGCCTCGGCCTCGCCTGCCCAAGCGGCGTGGCCGCAAGCGAGCGCCGCTGCGCAGGCCAGCGCCGTCATGCCCAATTTCACGTGCACCTTCATTGACGTCTCCTCGAGAATCCCCCTCCCTGCTCTTTGTCTGGGTCGCGGCCCGGGGAAGGTGCAGGCCGCCATGCCCATTGACGAAAAATCCGTCGCTTTATTCTTGTCGGCTCAGGTGCGCGATCCGCATGCCGCTCAGCCTTTGCGCATCACCAGGCCCAGCGCAAGCATGGACAGCACCAGGCTGATCCAGATCGAAGGCTCCTCCGCCAGCGAGAACCACGCCATCATCTTCTCGCCCAGGCCCACCCACGCGAGGTTGATCCAAGCGGCGCACATCAGGCCGATGAACAGGCGGTCGCCGCGGGTGGTGGCGATGGGCAGGAAGCCCTTGCGCTCCATGGTAGGGGCTCGCGTCTCCCACATCGTCATGCCAACCAGCATCACCGCGACGCTGATGAAGAACACGGCCACCGGGGTGGTCCATACCATCCAGCTGAACATGGCATCCTCTCCTTACACGCGGCCCATCGCGAAGCCCTTCGCGATGTAGTGCCGCACAAACCAGATCACGATGCCGCCGGGCACGATGGTGAGCACGCCGGCCGCGGCCAGCACGCCCCAATCCATGCCGGAGGCCGACACCGTGCGCGTCATGGTGGCAACGATCGGCTTGGCGTTGACCGAGGTCAGCGTGCGCGCCAGCAGCAGCTCCACCCAGCTGAACATGAAGCAGAAGAAAGCGGCCACGCCCACGCCGGCCTTGATCAGCGGCAGGAAGATGGTGATGAAGAAGCGCCCAAAGGAGTAACCATCCACATACGCCGTCTCGTCGATTTCGCGCGGCACGCCGGACATGAAGCCCTCCAGGATCCACACCGCCAGCGGCACGTTGAACACCAGGTGCGCCAGCGCCACGCCAAGGTGCGTGTCCATCAGGCCGATGGTCGTGTAGAGCTGGAAGAATGGCAGCAGGAACACCGCCGGCGGCGTCATGCGATTGGTCAGCAGCCAGAAGAAGACGTGCTTGTCGCCGATGAACCGGTAGCGCGAGAAAGCATAGGCCGCGGGCAGCGCCACTGTGATCGAGATCACCGTGTTCATCGCCACGTAGATCATCGAGTTGATGTAGCCCGAGTACCAGGACGGATCGGTGAATATGGTCTTGTAGTGCTCCAGCGTGAAATCGTTTGGCCACAGCGACAGCGTGGAAACGATCTCCTCGTTGGACTTGAACGACATGTTCAGCATCCAGTAGATCGGCAGGATGGCGAAGACCAGGTACACCACCAGGAAGACTGCACGCCAGTAAGTGGCGCTTTGCTTGGCTTCACGTTTGGCTTCACGCATTGGGCATGTCCTCGCTGCCGGCGGTGCCCGCGCGCTGCATCCAGTTGTAGAGAATGAAACACATGAGCAGGATGATCAGGAAGTAGACGATCGAGAATGCCGCGGCCGGACCCAGGTCGAACTGGCCCACGGCCTTCTGCGTGAGGTATTGCGACAGGAACGTGGTCGCGTTGCCAGGCCCGCCGCCGGTCAGCACGAAGGGCTCGGTGTAGATCATGAAGCTGTCCATGAAGCGCAGCAGCACCGCGATCATCAGCACGCCACGCAGCTTGGGCAGCTGGATGTAGCGGAACACCGCCAGGCGCGAGGCACCGTCGATCTGCGCGGCCTGGTAGTACGCATCGGGAATCGCGCGCAAGCCGGCGTAGCACAGCAGCGCCACCAGCGGCGTCCAGTGCCACACGTCCATCACCAGCACCGTGAACCAGGCGTCCACCGCGCTGCCGGTGTAGTTGTAGGCAAAGCCCATGCCGGCAAGCGCCGCGCCCAGCAAGCCGATGTCGGTGCGCCCGAAGATCTGCCAGATCGTGCCCACGACGTTCCATGGAATCAGCAGCGACAGCGCGATCACCACCAGCACCGCCGACGCCTTCACCCCCTTGGCCGGCATCGACAGCGCCAGCAGGATGCCCAGCGGGATCTCCACCGCCAGCACCGCCAGTGAAAAGCCGAGCTGACGCAGCAGCGCGTCGTGCAGCTCGCCGTCGCGCAGCACCGTGCGGAACCATTCGGTGCCGACGAACACGCGCCGCTCGGGCGAGATGATGTCCTGCACGGAGTAATTGACAATGGTCATCAGCGGCAGGATGGCGGAGAACGCCACGCACAGGACCACCGGGATGACCAGCAGCCAGGCCTTCTGGTTGACGGGCTTCAGCGTGCTCATGCCACCAGCTCCTCATTGACGTAGTAACAGGTATGACGGTTGAACACGGATAGCCACGCGGTCTCGCCCGCCCGCAGCGCCGCGCCCTCGTTGCCGAGCCGGCCGCGCACGGTGGCAGCGTGGCCACTGGCATCCCGCACGGTGGCAGTGATGAGCCAGTAGGTGCCAATGTCCTGCGCGCGCTCCACGCGTGCGGGCACGGCCTGCGGATCGGTGCTCGCGGCCAGGCGCAGGTACTCGGGGCGCACGCCGACCTTGAAGCTGCCGGCCGCCTGCAAGGCCGCGGCGACGGTGGGCGCGAATTCCGGCATATATCGCCGCCCGGCGATTTCGATGGCGCCATCGTGCCATGCCCCTGTCAGGAAGTTCATGCCCGGTGAGCCGATGAAGTTGCCAACGAAGGTATGCGCCGGGCGCTCGAACAGCGCATCGGCCGGCCCCACCTGCACCGCCCTGCCGCGCGACATCACCACCACTTGGTCGGCAAAGGTAAGTGCCTCGGTCTGGTCATGCGTGACGTAGATCAGCGTCAGCCGGAACTCGTGGTGAATCTCCTTGAGCTTGCGGCGCAACTGCCATTTCAGGTGCGGATCGATCACGGTCAGCGGCTCGTCGAACAGGATGGCCGATACGTCCTGGCGCACCAGGCCCCGCCCGAGCGAGATCTTCTGCTTGGCGTCGGCCGCCAGGCCGCTGGCGCGCCGGTCCAGCGATGCGGACAGGTCCAGCATCTCGGCCACGCGGCCCACGCGCTCCTTCACCTGGGCCGCGGGCACGCCGCGGTTGCGCAGCGGGAAGGCCAGGTTTTCGCCCACCGTCATGGTGTCGTAGATCACCGGGAACTGGAACACCTGGGCGATGTTGCGCGCCTGCGGCGTGGCTGCGGTCACGTCGCGGCCGTCGAAGGAGACCGTGCCATGCGATGGCCGCTGCAAGCCGGAAATGCAATTGAGCAAGGTGGTCTTGCCGCAGCCGGAAGGCCCGAGCAAGGCGTAAGCGCCGCCGTCATTGAACGTGAACTTCAGCGGCAGCAGCGCGTAGTCCTCATCCGCTTGCGGATCGGGCCGGTACGAATGGGACAGGTCGAGGTCGATGCGTGTCATCTCAGGCTCCCAGCTCGGCAGTGGCGGGGGCGACCTTCAACGGCCGGCTGGGCGCATGAATGCGCATGCCGTCGGCGTCGAACAGGTAGAGCTGCGCGGGATCGAGGTGCAGCGTGAGCGGCGCGCCCAGTTCCAGGTCGACCACCCCCGGAAACTGCGCCACCAGGTTGCCGACCGGGGAATCCATGTGCACGAAGGTGTCCGACCCGGACAGCTCGGCCAGCGCCACCCGGCCCGCCACCGGCACCGAGCCGGGCACGGCGTCCAGGCGCAGCGCACCGGCCCGCACCCCGACCGTTACCGTGCCGCCTTGTTCCACTGCCCCGGGCAAGGGAACGACGACGCCGCCGGGCAGCGTGACCGCGCCGGCCAGCAGGTTACCGGCCATCAGGTTCATGGGGGGATCGCTGAAAGCACGCGCCACGCGCAGCGAGGCGGGATAGTGGAAGACCTCTGGCGTGGGCCCGTACTGCAACAGCTCGCCGGCATCCAGCACCGCGGTATAGCCGCCCAGCAACAGCGCTTCGGCCGGCTCCGTGGTGGCATAGATCACGGTGGCATTGCCATGCGCGAAAAGCTGGGTCAGTTCCTCGCGCAGCTCTTCGCGCAGCTTGTAGTCGAGGTTGACCAGCGGCTCGTCGAGCAGCATCAGTGGCGCGCCCTTGGCCAGCGCGCGTGCCAGCGCCACGCGCTGCTGCTGCCCGCCGGAGAGCTCGGCGGGAAAGCGCTCGAGCAGGTGCTCGATATGCAGGCGGGTGGCCAGCGCCCTCACTTGTCCATCGATATCCCTGGAACGCCGCAGTTTGAGCGGCGAAGCAATATTGTCGAAGACGGTCATCGACGGGTAGTTGATGAACTGCTGGTAGACCATCGAGACGTTGCGCTCGCGCACCGGCATGCCGGTCACGTCGATGCCGTCCACCTCGACACGGCCGGCACTGGGCCGGTCCAGCCCCGCCATGACCCGCATCAGCGAAGTCTTGCCGGCCTGGGTGGCACCTAGCAGGATGGTCACCGCGCCCGGCACGGGCGTCAGCGACATGGGATATAGATACGCCTGCGAGCCTGCTTGCTGGGCGATGCCTTCCAATCTGAGCTGCATCGAGTCTCCGATTCCGAATGCCACACACATCACATTTATTGCAATGATGCAAACGCACAAATCCTTGCTTCCCGCTCGTTTTAGAGCAAAAACGAAAATAAAACAATCATGCACCGCATCATTTGTTTTCGTTTGTGTTTGAACTAGAATGCCGGCATGACGCTAAATCCACGCCAGACCGCCCTGCTGGAAGAGGTTCGCAGCCAGGGCTTCGCTTCCATCGACGAACTTGCCCGCAAGTTCGGGGTGACCCTGCAAACCGTGCGCCGGGACGTCAACCTGCTGGCTGAAGCCGGCATGCTGGCGCGCTTTCACGGTGGCGTGCGGGTGGAGGGCTCCACGGTGGAGAACATCGCCTATCGGCAGCGCCAGGGGCTCAATGCCGAAGGCAAGGCCCGCATTGCGCGCGCGGTGGCCAGCGCCGTGCCCGAGGGTTGCTCGCTGATCCTGAACATCGGCACCACGGTCGAGGAAATCGCGCGCGAGCTCATGCATCACCGCGGCCTGCGCGTGATCACCAACAACCTGAACGTGGCGAGCATCCTGGCCGACAACCCCGATTGCGAAGTGATCGTCGCCGGCGGCGTGCTGCGCTCGCGCGACCGCGGCATCGTGGGCGAGGCCACGGTGGAGTTCATCAGCCAGTTCAAGGTGGATATCGGCCTGATCGGCATCTCGGGCATCGAGGCCGATGGCACGCTGCGCGATTACGATTTCCGCGAAGTGAAGGTGGCGCGGACCATCATCGAGCATTCGCGCGAAGTCTGGCTGGCGGCGGACGCCAGCAAGTTCAACCGGCAGGCCATGGTGGAACTGGCGCACGTCTCGGAGATCGACCGGCTCTTCACCGATGAGCCGTTGAAGCCGCCATTCGAGAGCATGCTGGAAGAAAGCGGAGTGCGCTGTGTGGTCGCGCAGGCCTGAGGGCGGCCAGCCACGGCGCCGGCTCCCCCGCGGGCGAGGCGGCGCCGGCGCGACGGGCGCCGGGCACCTGGTGAAGGGTTTGCTTGAGGACTTGCTTGGGAGCTCGCCCGAGGTCTTACTTGAAGACGACGGTCTTGTGGCCGTTGAGCAGGATGCGGTGCTCGGCATGCCATTTGACGGCACGCGCCAGCGCCACGCACTCCACGTCACGCCCCACCGCGGTGAGCTGCTCGGGATCCATGCTGTGGTCCACGCGCTCGATTTCCTGCTCGATGATCGGTCCTTCGTCCAGCGCCGCGGTCACGTAGTGGGCGGTCGCGCCGATCAGCTTCACGCCACGGTCGTGCGCCTGATAGTAAGGCTTGGCGCCCTTGAAGCTGGGCAGGAACGAGTGATGGATATTGATGGCGCGGCCGGCCAGCTTGCGGCACAGGTCGTCGGACAGCACCTGCATGTAGCGCGCCAGCACCACCAGGTCGATGTTCTGCTCGCGCACGATCTCGAACACCTTGTTTTCTTGCGCGGCCTTCTGCTCAGCCGAGGCGTTCATCATCGGCAGATGGAAGAACGGGATATCGTACGACGCGGCAAGCTGGTAGAAATCGCGGTGGTTCGACACGATGGCGGCGATCTCCACCGGCAGGCCGCTGGCCTTGGCGCGGAACAGCAGATCGTTCAGGCAATGGCCGATCTTCGACACCATGATCATCACGCGCGGCTTGACGCTGGCATCGAACAGGTCCCACTGCATGGCGAACTGATCGCCGATCGGCGCGAACGCGGTCTTCAGCGTGGCCAGGTCCGGGCCACCGGCGGCCGGGGTGAAATGCACCCGCATGAAGAAGCGGCCGGTGAACTCATCGCCGTACTGGTCGGAATCGACGATATTGCAGCCGTGCTGGAACAGCAGGCCCGAGACGGCATGGACGATGCCCGGCTGGTCCGGGCAGGAAATGGTGAGAATGAATCCGGTATTGCTCATCGTGTGTGGTTTTGTCTAGTGCGCGCCGATCAAGGGCGGGGGATGCCAGGGGCGCTCCAGCCACGGCGATTGAGCGCATCCAGCGTCACCAGGGTCGCGTCGACCGTCATGGCGCCATCCGCCATGATAGCAAGCAATGCCTCCGGCTCGATACGGCGGTGCTCGGCCACCTCGCCGTCGCGGTTATGCGGCACGAAATCCGGCGGCAGCAACAGGTCGTACACGTACACAGCCTCCCACTGCACGCCCTCGGGGATTTCACGCAGCACTTCGATCACGCCATGCGCCTCGGCACGCTGCGCCAGCACGGGCGCAATGCCTGACTCCTCGTCGCACTCGCGCACCAGCGTGGCAAGTGGATCACTGCCGTGCGGCATGCCGCCAGCCACCAGGTTGTCCCACAAGCCGGGGTCGACCGCCTTGGCGGCGCTGCGCCGTGAAATCCACAGCGCACGCGCGCCGGCAATGATGCCGTTCATGTGCGAGGCAAAGGTCAGCAGCCCGAGAAAGCGCGCGGCTGCGCGCTCGATCACCGCGAAGGCCGGTGCCGCGAGTGCCGGCGTGACGGCGAACAGTTCGTCGCGCCAGCCGCGCACATGGCCCGCATCCGCCAGCCAGTGCGCCAGCACCTTCAGCGCCGCGCTGCGCGCGCAAGCATCGCCGCAATCCGGCAGCAGCGCCACGCTGCCATCGCGCGGCTCGCCCAGCACACCCGGCACCGTATCCTGCGCGCGCAGGATCTGCGCATGCGCGCGCGGCAGCCAGCCCACCTGGCGGCCTGCCACGGTCAGCCGCAAATGCGCGCCGGCATCGAAACGGCTGCGCGCCGCCAGCGAGGCGGCAACGCGGGACACGACGGGGTTCTGGCTGGCGCTATCGGGCAAGGTATCGGACATGAAGGATCCCGGCGGCCGGCAAGGCACGCCTGCAATGGTCAAAGCAATGGTTAATGTAGTGGAAATAGCAGTCAATCCAGGACAAGACGCATGAAGCAAACCCAGCCTTCGGGCCTGCCGCAATTCGTGCTGGCGCTCGACCAGGGCACCAGCAGCTCGCGCGCGATCCTGTTCGATCACGCCGGCAACGTGGCGCGGGTCGCGCAGCGCGAATTCCGCCAATATTACCCGCACCCCGGCCACGTCGAGCACGATCCCTACGAGATCTGGCAGTCGCAGCTGGCGGTGGCGCACGAGGTGCTGAACGACGCCGGCGTCGCGGCCAGCCAGGTGAGCGCCATCGGCATCACCAACCAGCGCGAGACCACCGTGCTGTGGGACCGCCAGACCGGCGAGCCCGTCGGCCGCGCGCTGGTCTGGCAGGATCGCCGCACCGCGCCGATGTGCGAGGCGCTGCAGGCCGACGGCCACGGCGAGCTGTTCCGCGACAAGACCGGACTGATCATCGACGCCTACTTCTCCGGCACCAAGCTGCGCTGGATGCTCGACAACACCGAAGGCGCGCGCGAACGCGCGGCGCGTGGCGAGCTGGCGTTCGGCACGGTCGACAGCTGGCTGATCTGGCAGCTGACGGACGGCAAGCGCCATGTCACCGATGTCTCCAACGCGTCGCGCACGATGCTGTTCAACATCCACGCCTTCCAGTGGGATGATGACCTGCTCGACTTGCTGGACATCCCGCGCAGCTTGTTGCCCGAGGTGGTGCCCTCCAGCGGCGAGGTAGCGCGCACGGCGCTGCGGCTGTTTGGCGCGGAAATCCCCATTGCCGGCATCGCCGGGGACCAGCAGGCCGCCACCTACGGCCAGGCCTGCCTGTCCCCGGGCATGGCCAAGAATACCTACGGCACGGGCTGCTTCCTGCTGATGAACACGGGCTCGCAGCCGGTCACTTCGCACAATCGCCTGCTCACCACCATCGGCTGGCAACTGGGCGGCACCACGCCGCCCGCCAGCCGCACGCAGTATTGCCTGGAAGGCGGCGTGTTCATGGGTGGCGCCACCATCCAGTGGCTGCGCGACGGGCTGCAGATCATCAACAGTGCGCCCGAGGTGGAGCCGCTGGCGCGCCAGTGCGACGACACCGAAGGCGTGGTGCTGGTGCCGGCCTTTGCCGGCCTGGGCGCGCCGCACTGGGACCCGTTCGCGCGCGGCACGCTGGTCGGCCTGACCCGCGGCACCGGACGAGCGCACATTGCCCGCGCCGCGCTGGAGTCGATCGCGCTGCAGAGCGTGGACGTGCTGGACGCCATGCAGAAGGATGCCGGCATCTCGCTGGCCGAACTGCGCGTGGACGGTGGCGCATCGCGCAGCGACCTGCTGATGCAGATGCAGGCCGACCTGCTTGGCACGGCCGTGGTTCGCCCGCGCGTGACCGAGACCACCGCGCTTGGCGCGGCCTACCTGGCGGGACTGGCCACCGGCTACTGGAGCGGCGAGGACGAGATCGCCAGCCAGTGGCAGGTGGAGCATCGCTTCGAGCCCAACCTTAGCGCCGACGCGCGCGCGTACCGGCTCTGGCGCTGGCATCGCGCGGTAGAGCGCGCACGCGACTGGGCGCGGGAAGATGGCGCGCCACCGCACTCGGCGAACTGAGCGCGGGCTGAGCGCAGCGCACGAGCCACACAAGACAAGTACACAAGTACGCAAGTACGCAAGTACATACGAGCAACACCGCGACACGCATTCGCACCAAACAAGGAATCATGCAGACACTGCACACCCCCATCCTGCCGCCCGAGCGCGCCACCCTGCTCGCCACCCTCGAGCGCGAGCCGAAGTGGGATGTCATCGTCATCGGCGGCGGCGCCACCGGCCTGGGCACGGCGGTGGACGCCGCCTCGCGCGGCTACCGCACGCTGCTGGTGGAAGCCGCCGACTTCGCCAAGGGCACCTCCAGCAAGGCCACCAAGCTGGTTCACGGCGGCGTGCGCTACCTCGCGCAGGGCAATATCAGCCTGGTGCGCGAGGCGCTGCATGAGCGTGGCCTGCTAGCCCGCAACGCGCCGCACCTGGTGTGGCCGCTCGGCTTCGTGGTGCCGGCCTACCAATTGTTCGACCAGCCCTTCTACGGCATCGGCCTGAAGCTATACGACATGCTGGCCGGCGGCCTCAACCTGTCCGGCAGCCGCTGGCTCAACCACCGCGAAACCCTGGCGGCGGCGCCGACCCTGGCCGAGCACGTGGGCGGGCGGCCCCTGCGCGGCGGCAACCTGTATTTCGACGGGCAGTTCGACGACGCCCGCCTGGCCATCGCGCTGATGCGCACGCTGTTCGACGTAGGCGGCACGGCCATCAACTACCTGCGCGTGAGCGGGCTGTCGCAGCGCAACGGGGTAATCGACGGCGTTACCGTGCAGGACGTGCTGGGCGACGCCAGCTTCGACCTGAAGGCGTCCTGCGTGATCAACGCCACCGGCGTGTGGGTCGATGCCGTGCGCCAGATGGAAGACGGCCAGGCCCGCAGCATGGTGGCCCCCAGCCAGGGCGTGCACCTGACCTTGCCGCGCAGCTTCCTGCCCGGCGACCGTGCCATCCTGATCCCCAAGACCGATGACGGCCGTGTGCTCTTCGTCGTACCCTGGAACGGCCACACCATCATCGGCACCACCGACACCCCACGCAAGGACCTGCCGCTGGAGCCGCGCGCCGGTGCCGACGATGTCGATTTCATCCTGGAGACCGCCACGCGCTACCTGTCGCGCGCACCAACCCGCGCCGATGTGACCAGCGTCTGGGCCGGCCTGCGCCCGCTGGTCAAGGCCACCGGCGAAGCCTCCACCGCCTCGCTCTCGCGCGAGCACACCATCCTGGTATCCAAGGCCGGCCTGATCACCGTCACCGGCGGCAAGTGGACCACCTACCGCAAGATGGCCGAG
Source organism: Cupriavidus sp. MPR-AND1C (assembly GCF_058809705.1). Taxonomy (NCBI): domain Bacteria; kingdom Pseudomonadati; phylum Pseudomonadota; class Betaproteobacteria; order Burkholderiales; family Burkholderiaceae; genus Cupriavidus; species Cupriavidus sp. MPR-AND1C. The sequence goes on from NZ_JBXASU010000082.1 coordinate 12,039, forward strand.
GACGTGGTGGGCACGGCCATCCAGCGCCAGATGCTGCCGGCCGCGCCCTGCGTGACGGCGGATCTGCCGCTGCACGGCGCGCAAGGCTTGCCCGCTAACCTGCCCGCGCCCGGCAGCGGCTCGCCGGACCGTTACTACGGCAACGAGGCCGGCATGCTGCACACGCTGCCCGGCAACGACGAAATGCTGGTGCCCGGCGCCGGGCTGACCGCCGCCCATGTGCGCTTTGCCGCTCGCTTCGAACTGGCTCGGCGAGTCGAGGACGTGCTGGCGCGACGCAATCGCGCCCTGTTCCTGGAAGCCAGCGCCGCGAGCGCGGCAGCGCCGCGGGTGGCCGAGATCCTGGCCGAGGAGCACGGCCACGACGCCGCCTGGCAAGCGGCCGAGGTAGCCAGCTTCCGCGAGCTAGCAAGCGGCTATATGCTGGCGTGAGCGGCAATCGGCAACAGCGATGCCACCCGGCCGCGCATCCCGCGGGGAATACGCCAGCCACGGCCTGGGCCGCCTTATCAGCGTCTTGCCACCGAGCTAGCCAACAAGGAAACCAGATGCATATTCGTTCGCCCGCGCATCGCTTCACTGCCTGCGCCATCGCCGCCGCCGTCGGCCTGGCCGTTGCCCCCGCCATGGCCAGGCCCGGCATCGACGGCATGCGCTTCGACCCGCCCCGTACCGTGCGCTACCAGTGCGACGACGGCAAGCAGGTCACAGCGCGCTATTTCAACAGCACCGACAACCAGATCGCCATCCTGCGGCTGGATGGCAAGCCGCTGCTCTTTGCCAGCGTGCTGGCCGGCTCGGGCGCCCGCTATGCGCATGGCGCCTATCTGTGGATCACCAAGGGCGACGAAGGCATGCTGCAGGATCTGACCAGGGGCGAGAGCGCCCCGCCGGCCTACGCCAACTGCCACGCGGCGAAATAGGGCTTCGGAGCAGCGCCCAGGCGGCGTCCAGGCGGGTCATCGCCAGAACATTTTGGTGCTTGCGCCCTGGCCGAGCGATAATGCGGGTTATCGAATCAGGGAGAACACCATGGACGAGATTGATGATCTGTCCGATCTGCCGATGCCCCGCTTTATCTGGGGCTTCGCGATCTTCACGCCCAAGGGCGGCGAGGTCATGCATGACGAATTTGAATATCTGACCCACACCCGCGCGCCCCGCTTCACCTGCCGGGTGGTCGAACTGGAAGACATGCCGGTCGACAGCGAGGAAAGCGGCATCGACGGGCGCATCGTGCATTACGACGAGCCCGGCCGCCTGTTCTACATCTCCGACGCCGGCATCGCGCTGGTGAACTTTGAGCTGTTCGACAAAGTGCCGGAGAAGCAAAAGCTCAAGAAGATCTGCGACGAAGCCATCGAAAACTGGATGCTTCGCCGCGATTTCCTCGACTCGGAAGAAGGCGAAGAGGACTGAGCGCCCTTTGCTCCACCCCGGGGGGATGACGGCCAGAAGGTTGTGATCCCCTGGAGCGGCCCCGGCGGCCGCTCCGTTCCCTCCGCCCTGGCGTGCCTCGCCGCGGGCAACCACACTGCCCCGCGTCTTTTCCTTCCCCGGCCCCGTCAGCCCAGTCCTACACCGCAAGCGGAAACCGCCGGACACCGTGCAAAAACGGCCATGCCTATAGCAAAAGCAAAACGGCAAAAGCAAAACGCCCGCTGAAACCCAGCGGGCGTTTTGCTTGCTTCTGTTTGCTACGGCCCCGCGCACCACACCGTTTGCGTGGACAAAAAGGCACAAACCAGTGCCTCATGCCCGCCCGGCCCGGCGCGCCGCAATCAGGCTGCCGCGTCTTCCTGCGGCAGGCCGCGTTCCAGCGCTTCTTTCAGCAGGCCGCTCATGCCACCGGCATGTGCCGGTGCCAGTGCCTGCAGGCGCTTCACCAGTTCGGCATCCAGCTTGCACGCAAACGGCACCAGGCCTTGCTCCTGGTCGAGCCGGCGCTGTTCGCGGCGATCAACCTTGGCCGGGCCGGTATCACGGCCGGCACGGACTGCGGCGGACAGCTTCAGGCTGTTTGCGAGCTTCAACGCTTTGTTCTTTTCGAGGTCGGTTTTTTTCACGGCTTGTTCCGCTAGAGTCTGTCTGGGGCGGTATTGTACGCAGGTCGGCGAGAGAGCCTGCCTTTGCGTCGTGCACATGACGCAATGCATGCCTGGCCGGCACCGCATGGCGTCACCACGCCAGCCCCTACCGCGCCTCCCTCACCTCGATCAGATCCGCCGCCACCCGCTCGATCTCCGCATAGACGGGAAGCACGTCGTCGGGGCCGGTGCATCCGACACCGGTCGCGCTGGCTTCGTCCGCGCCCGGCGGATGAAAGACAAAGGCCATGCCTGGCTTCCACCTCGGGTCGTTCTTCAGGCTTTCATTGAGGATGGCCAGGTACTGGCTGCGAGTGAACACGTGTTTTGACATCTTCACCTCCGATGATTTGTCGGGATCGTAGCATGGCGCGCGGCCCGATTCGGGTGAGCCTCGATTCACGCGCGCCAACCCGCATGCCATGATCGCCTTGCATTTGCCGCAATCGAGCCCTTCCCGATGCCACATCGGTGCCACACCGATGCTGCATCGATAAGACATTGCCAAGACAACGATAAGACAAAGGATGAGACAAATGATACGTAGCACTTTGCCAGCGCTGGCGGTCGCACTGCTGGCCGCCTGCGCAGCCCCGGCCAACACGCAAAATACCGCACCGCTCACGACCGGCTTCTCCGCCACGCAACTCGACAGCATGAGCGCACGCGTGCGTGCCGATGTCGCGCAAGGGCGCATTCCCGGCGCCGTCTACCTGGTGGCCCGCAACGGCAGCATCGTCAGCACGCAGACCATTGGCTGGCAGGACGCGACGGGCAAGGTGCCGATGCGCCCGGACTCGATTTTCCGCATCTACTCGATGAGCAAGCCGATCGTCTCGGTGGCAGTCATGATGATGGTCGAGGACGGCCGCATCCAGTTGGCCGACCCGGTGTCGAAGTACCTGCCCGAGCTCAAGAACCTGCGCGTTGGCGTGGAGAAGACCGACGCTGCCGGCAAGCCCGTGCTGGAACTGGTGCCCGCCCATCGCGAAATGACCGTGCAGGACCTGCTGCGCCACACGTCCGGCCTGACCTACGGCGTGTTCGGCAAGTCGCTTGTCAAGGAGGAATACAAGCGGCTGGATGTGGATGCCACCGAGCAAACCAATACCGAGTTCATCGCGCGTCTGGCCAAGGTACCGCTGCAGTTCCAGCCCGGCACCACTTGGGAATACAGCCGCTCCACCGATGTCCTGGGCGCCCTGCTCGAGCGCGTGTCGGGCCAGACGCTGGCCACACATCTGCAGCAGCGGATCTTTACGCCATTGCAGATGAAGGACACCGGTTTCTGGGTTCCGCCGGCACAGCAAGGCCGCATTGCGGAACCCTTTGCCGTCGATCCCGACAGCAAGGTACCGGTCGGGCTGATCAACGTACGCCGCGCCCCGAGGCTTGAATCGGGCGGCGGCGGCCTGGTGTCGACCGCAGCCGACTACTTCCGCTTTGCCCAGATGCTGCTCAATGGTGGCGAGATCGACGGGGTGCGCCTGCTATCGCCCAAGACGGTCGCCTACATGACGGCCGACCACCTTGGCATCGTGGGTGCCCGTTCCCTGGCGCGCGGAGCTGCCTACCTCCCGGGGCCGGGCTATGGCTTTGGCCTGGGGTTCGGCACACGCACGGGCACCGGCGAATCGGCCACGCCGGGATCGGTCGGGGACTACTACTGGGGCGGGGTCGGGGGCACCTACTTCTGGGTCGACCCGAAGGAAAAGACCGTGGCGATCTGGATGATGCAGGCGCCGGGGCAGCGCGAGTATTACCGTGCGTGGTTCAGGAACACGGTGTACAGCGCCATGATCCCATGACGTCATAACGCCATGGCGCCGTGATGAAGCGCCGCGGTGGCCGCCCGCTGCCACTGCGGCTGGCATGCCCTGCCGCGCCTGACAGCCCTCCCCCAAGGCGCCCTACAGCGCAGCAACGGACTCGCCCGGCACCAGACCGTTGATGATGTCCTCGCCGAATTTCACGGCGCCGCGCCGCGCGGTGCCGATATTGTCCCAGGGCGCGGCGCTGAGGCGAAACACGCGCGAGCGCTCGGTCCCCGGCTCATGCCCTTCGCGACAGATCACCACCGACGCGTTGAAGCTGCGATCCGGCCGGCGCTCGGGCCAGGTACGTTCCGCCTGGTGACGATAGATCAGCGGGTAGAGATCGAAGCCTTTGTAGCGGGTGAAAGGTCCAGTGTCCAACTTGCGCTCCCCTGTCGATGATGGATGGGTGGATGCGGCCGGTGCCGCGCCTCCACGGATTCGCCCCGCCCTGTTGCCAGGCGGTGGCGGGAATGCTCTCAGGCAAATTCAGGCCGCGTCAGTCTGCCGGCTGTATCGACCAACCCGGCCCCTTGCCGTTCTTGTCGCTCTCATGGCGCCAGCGGCAGCCGCAGTCGGCACAGGTGTAGGTGGCAAAGGTGATCGCGGGCCGGCCACGCGGCTTGATGCGCTGCGTATCCGTCAGAAGCAGCCGGGGATGCCCCGTGCCACCGGTCGAGCCGGGCCGTATCTGCGCACAAGCCTCGCACATGCTCATCGTCGCTCCCGCGTCTTGCGCATGCAGTCAGCAAGCGGACCGGCAGTGCCAATGCAGCGCCTTTCCATGGCACGCGTAGCGGCTACTTATCCGCCGCCATCGCCTTGAGCTGCGCGTCGCCAGCCACGCGCGCCGCGTCCGAGGTGGTGAAGGTATCGTCCGAAACAATGGTGCGCTTGACCATCTGCGCGGCGAAATCGACCAGCGTGATCACCCACACATAGCGTCCGGCCTGCGGCGCTGTCTGGACAATTGCCTGAAGATGCGGCGTGGAATCCTTAGCCATGATGCTCCTCCGGAGAATCGGATCGGGCCACTGTAGCACGAGTTGCGCATGAGGCTGCCGCAGCGCCGGCACGCCGCGCTTGTCAGACCACCCGCAATTCGTGCAGCGTTTCCAGATCGGCCGGCGTCAGGCCAAGCTTGGCGTAAAACGCCGCGTTGCGCTTGCCCACCACCGGGGCGCTGCCCTTGTACGGCACGTGCTGCAGCTTGATGCCGGCGGACTGGAAGTCGCGCCGCGGCTGATGGATCTGGTGTGAAACGTGCAAAGGGCCGCAGGGGTTGCGGTGAGAATGCCAGAACGGCTCAGTCTCAATGCTCGAAATCCAGCCCGCCAAGCAGCACGGTAGGATCTGCCTGCGAGCGTGTCCCGAAGTCGATCTGCCGGGGCGTTTGCCACGCGCGCATCTTGCCCGGCAGGGCCGCGAGATAGTGCTCGAATTTTTCCGCGCCACCGGCGGCGAACAGCGCTTCCACCTCGAGGCCGTCCCACGACAGGTAAACGTTCAATGGCTGCGCGAACCGCCGCGGCTCATCGAACGGCTCGCCGCAAAGGCGGACGCGCGCAGCGCGGCCAGGCCTCTCATCCGGCACCACCTCGACGTGAATGCGGCGCTTGAACAATTCCGCGATCGTCTGCGCAATCCGCGGGGCGAACTCCGCATTGAAACGCGCTGCAATGTCTTGGCTCACTGTGTGTCTCATCCCGATTTTTTATCGATCGTAGCACGGCGCGTTTGCCGCGACGGCATCGGGAACACCCGCGGATCGCCACGTGCAGCAGAACTCACAAGCACGATGACTCGCCGGCAAAAACCGTCCATGAGACCCATCAGCATCCCGCCATTAAACTCAGGTTGACCCCGACTTCTGCTGACCTATACTGGAGTCCTGCCGACTGAGACACGCAGTAGCAAAGCGAAGGTAAGTGGCAGATGATCCTCTGGCCAATATGGCAGTGAGATCGAGCAAGCCGATTAGGCTTGCAAGTCCGAACCGGATCCCAATGAGTTTGCCGACCCGGTTCGGTCCCCTCCCCCCTTCAACCGCGGGAAATGAAAAAGCACCTGATACAGGTGCTTTTTTTATGCGTGGGAAGTCCGCCCATGCCAGGGCGCGATACACCGCAATACGCCAATATGCGCGCGCTGCTCCCGAACCTCGCTGCTCCAGAACCTCTCCCGGAAATAGAAAAAGCCCTTGAAAATCAAGGGCTTTTTCCGTTGTTCTGGCGGAGAGACGGGGATTCGAACCCCGGATAGGTATTAACCTATACACGCTTTCCAGGCGTGCGACTTAAACCACTCATCCATCTCTCCAGCAAGTCCACGAGTATATCAGAGTGTTGTTTCGCAAATCTAGTGTTTCGTGATCGAAGGCCCTATCCGCGTCGCAAGTACGTCACCAGGCGGTCGATCACCGGGGCGTTGCGCGGCGTCAGCAGGCTGACCAGGATGGCCACGGCAAAGCCGGCGGGCACGCCGAATGCGCCGGAAGCGATCGGGTCCACGCCGAACCAGCGATTGCCGAAAATGCCGGTCATGCGCGTAAAGAACGGGTAGTTGACGAAGATATAGTAGACCGCAACACCGAGTCCGGCCACCATGCCTGCCACCGCGCCCGCAGCCGTGGTGCGGCGCCAGAAGATCGCCAGCACCAGCACCGGGAAGAAACTGGACGCGGCCAGCGAGAAGGCCGCGCCGACGAGAAAGAGAATATTGCCCGGACGCAGCGAGGTGACGTAAGAGGCAAACAGCGCCACGCCCAGCAGCACGATCTTGGCTGTGGTGACACGCCGCTGGTGACTCGCGGTGCGGTCGACCATGTGATAGAAAACGTCGTGCGACAGCGCGTTGGCAATGGTGAGCAGCAGGCCATCGGCGGTGGATAGCGCGGCCGCCAGCGCGCCCGCGGCAACCAGGCCCGAGATCACGTAAGGCAAGCCCGCGATTTCCGGTGCGGCCAGCACGATCATGTCGGGCTGGATGAGGATCTCCGCCCACTGCACGATGCCGTCGCCGTTCACATCACGAATGCCGAACACCGGCGGATCGACCTTGCGCCACTGCACCACCCACTGCGGCAGTTCCGCGTATGGCGTGCCAACCAGGTGCTGGAAGAACTCGTACTTGACCAGCGCCGCCAGCGCCGGTGCGGAGACGTAGAGCAGCGCAATGAAAAACACCGCCCACGCCACCGAGTTGCGCGACTCCTTGACCGAGGGTGTGGTGTAGAGCCGCGTCAGGATGTGTGGCAGGCTAGCGGTGCCCAGCATCAGGCAGAACACCAGCAGCACGAAGTTCAACCGTTTGGTCTTGCGCTCCGCCTCCGAGGGCGACGGATAGGGCTCGGTCGACGGCGTGGAAGGCTGGCTGCGCGCCAGGGCTTCTTCGCGCTGCTGGTTCCATTGCTGCTGGGCCGCCGCTATGTCGCGCGGAAACTCGACCCGTTCGCGCTCCACCGTCTTGATCTCGCGCAGCGGTGCGTTTCGCAAGCGCAGCTCCTGCAGGCGCGCGGACAGCGCATTGCGCTCCTCATCGAACGATTGCGGCAGCCGCGAGATGCGGTCCTGCATCTGGATGGCCTGCTGGCGGTAGTATTCGCGCACGGCCTGCTCGGCCGGGTCGCGCTCGATGCTGCGCTCGCGCGTGTCGAGCTGCTGCAGCAGCGTGCCATAGCTCAGTTGCGGCAGCGCTTCGTGATGGTGCTTCCACGCGATCATCGAGACCGTGACCAGGAAGGCCGCGATCAGCATGATGTATTGCGCGACCTGGGTCCACGTCACCGCGCGCATGCCGCCAAGGAAGGAGCACACCAGGATGCCGGCCAGGCCGAAGAACACGCCGACCGCGAACTCCACGCCGATAAAGCGCGTGACGATCAGCCCTACCCCCTGGATCTGTGCCACCAGATAGACGAAGGAACATAGCGACGCCGCCATCACGGCAATCGCGCGCACCGGCATGTTGCCGCCGGGCTTGCCATTGCCATAGCGTGCGGCGAGGAAGTCGGGGATGGTGTAGCCGCCGTACTTGCGCAGGTAGGGCGCGAGCAAGAACGCAACCAGGCAATAGCCGCCGGTCCAGCCCATCACGTAGGCCAGCCCTTCGTAGCCCGAGGCGAACAGGATGCCGGCCAGGCCGATGAAGGATGCCGCGCTCATCCAGTCGGCCGCGATCGCCATGCCGTTGAACAGCGCGGGCACGCGCCGGCCTGCTACATAGTATTCATTGAGGTCGGAGGTGCGGCAGATCAGCCCGATGCACGCATAAATGGCGATGGTGACGAACAGGAAGACGTAACCGAGCCAGAGCGCATCGCCGCTGGAATGCTCCAGCAGGCCCATCATGCCGATAAAGACAAACAGGCCTATCGTGAACAAGCCGTAGTACAGCAGCAGCCGTCGGCGAAAGCGCGACTGTTCATCAGGCATGGGAGCAGTGGTTGGGCAGCCGGGGTGGGCGAGCAAGCAACCTGCCGGCATGCGCAAGGCGTGCCGGCAGGGGCGGATGACTGCGTTATCGCGTCATCGCGTTATTGTGCCTGCTTCAACTGCTCCAGGATGGCGGGGTTTTCCAGGGTGGACGTGTCCTGGGTGATTTCTTCGTTCTTGGCCAGCGAGCGCAACAGGCGCCGCATGATCTTGCCGGAACGCGTCTTGGGCAGGTTGTCGCCAAAGCGGATGTCACGGGGCTTGGCGATCGGGCCAATCTCCTTGCCCACCCAGTTGCGCAGATCGGCGGCGATCTGTTTGGCCTCTTCCTCGTTCGGGCGGGAGCGCTTGAGCACCACGAAGGCGCAGATGGCCTCGCCGGTCATGTCGTCCGGGCGGCCCACCACGGCGGCTTCCGCCACTATCGGGTTGGAGACCAGCGCGGACTCGATTTCCATCGTGCCCATGCGGTGGCCCGAGACGTTGAGCACGTCGTCGATACGGCCCATGATGGTGAAGTAGCCGGTCTCCTTGTCGCGGATCGAGCCGTCGCCGGCAAGGTACAGCTTGCCGCCGAGTTCTTCCGGGAAATAGCTCTTCTTGAAGCGCTCCGGGTCGCCCCAGATGGTGCGGATCATCGAAGGCCACGGCCGCTTGACCACCAGGATGCCGCCGCTGCCGTTCGGCACGTCCTGCCCTGTCTCGTCAACGATGGCCGCGATGATACCCGGCAGCGGCAAGGTGCACGAGCCCGGCACCAGCGGCGTGGCGCCCGGCAGCGGCGTGATCATGTGGCCGCCGGTCTCGGTCTGCCAGAAGGTGTCGACCACCGGGCAGCGCTCGCCGCCGATATTCTGGTAGTACCACATCCACGCTTCGGGGTTGATGGGCTCGCCCACCGTGCCCAGCAGGCGCAGGCTGGACAGGTCGTATTGCCTGGGATGGATCTTCTCGTCGGCCTCGGCCGCCTTGATCAGCGAGCGGATCGCGGTCGGCGCGGTGTAGAAGATGCTGACCTTGTGGCGCGCGATCATGTCCCAGAAGCGGCCGGCGTTGGGATAAGTGGGCACCCCTTCGAACACCACCTGCGTGGCGCCGGCGGCCAGCGGGCCGTAGGCGATGTAGGTGTGCCCGGTGACCCAGCCGATATCGGCGGTACACCAGAACATGTCGTCGGGCTTGATGTCGAAGCTCCATTTCATCGTCATCAGCGCCCACAGCAGGTAGCCGCCGGTGCTGTGCTGCACGCCCTTGGGCTTGCCGGTTGAGCCCGAGGTGTAGAGCACGAACAGCGGATGCTCGGCGCTGACGGGCTCGGCCTCGCAGGTCTGCGGCTGGCCAGCGGCAACATCGTCCATCCAGCGGTCGCGGCCTTCGGCCCAGTTGACCTTGCCGCCCGTGCGGCGGTACACGATCACGCTCTTCACGGCTTCGCAGCCGCCCAGCGCCAGCGCTTCATCGGCGATGGCCTTGAGCGGCAGCGCCTTGCCGCCGCGCATCTGCTCGTCTGCGGTGATCAGCGCCACCGCGCCCACGTCGACCAGCCGCTCTTGCAGCGACTTGGCGGAGAATCCGCCGAACACCACCGAGTGCGTGGCGCCAAGGCGCGCGCAGGCTTGCATGGCGACGACGCCCTCGACGGACATCGGCATGTAGATGACGACGCGGTCGCCCTTCCTGATGCCCAGCGCCTTGAGGCCGTTGGCAAACTGGCACACCTTGGCATGCAACTGGCGATAGGTGACCCTGGTAACGGTGCCGTCGTCGGCCTCGAAGACAATGGCTACCTTCTCGGCATTGCCGTTGTCCAGGTTGCGGTCCAGGCAGTTAAAGGAGGCATTGAGCTCGCCGTCCTCGAACCACTTGTAAAACGGCGCATTGCTCTCGTCCAGCACCTTGGTGAAGGGCTTGGTCCAGTGCAGTTGCTCGCGGGCGTGACGCGCCCAGAAACCCTCGTAGTCGCGCTCGGCCTCGTCGCACAAAGCCTGGTAAGCCTCCATGCTGGGGATCGCGGCTTGCTTGGCAAACGACTCCGGGGGATTGAAAATGCGATGCTCCTGCATCACGGACTCGATGGCGGACATTTGTTTGTCTCCTGATATAGCGTGGCTGCCTGGCTGCGAACTTACGCTCGACGGCTTACTTAAACCTGACGCTGCCAAACCCAACCCGCTCGAACGCCGCCACCCGTGCGCCGGCTGCTGCGGCGCACCATGGATAACGGCCGGACACGGGTAAGGATGTGCAGCCTTCTCCATTAGGCTAGCACAGCTATAATGCCGCGAGCCCTATCCCGAACGCGGCGCTGCGGCATTGCGGACCTTGGCCGGCAGACGTGCTCAGCGCGATGCGCCACCGCGAGGCACCGGCCATTACTTGCCAAATCGTCGCCAAATCGTCGCCGAGTCCTCTCCAAATCGCGGCCAGTACCGGGCCGGAACCCGGCCGGAAGCCGCCAGATCCCGACCAAACAGCGCCGCCACCCAGACCCCGTGCCCATCCACGCCCTCCTCCTGATTGCCTCAATGGCCCTCGTCGGCAGCAACGTCGGGCTGGGCAAGGCCATCGTCGCTTACGTACCGATCCTGCTGTTCGCGCTGCTGCGCTTCGCCATCGCCATCGTGTGCCTGGCGCCCTGGTACCGCCCCGCGCGCATGCGCGCCGTCTCACGCGGGGAATGGCTCAACCTCTTCCTGCAAGCCTTTTTCGGCACGTTCCTGTTCACGCTGCTGATGCTGGGCGGCGTACGGCTGACCAGCGCCATGGCAGCGGGCGTGATCACCAGCACCATCCCGGCGACCGTAGCCCTGCTCTCGTGGCTGATCCTGCGCGAACGGCTATCGCGGCGTACCGTGTTCTCGGTCTTGCTGGCGGTGGCGGGCATCGCGGTGCTGAACGTGGCGCGGGGCACGGACCACGGCGGCAGCGGCGGTGCCGATGTCGGCGGCGAGCATGCGCTGCTCGGTAACCTGATGATCATGGGCGCGGTGATCTGCGAATCGATCTACGTGATCCTCTCGCGGCGGCTGGCGCAAACCCTGGCGGCCATCGAGATCTGCGCCTATACGCACTTGATCGGCGGGCTGCTGATGCTGCCACTGGGCCTGATGCCGCTGCTGCATTTCGACATGGCATCGGTTCCGGCTAGCATATGGTGGATGGTGCTCTGGTATGCGCTGTCGGCCAGCATCTTCTCGTTCTGGCTGTGGATGAAAGGCGTGCGCCATGTGCCTGCACAGATGGCGGGCGTGTTCACCGCGGTGCTGCCGATCGCGGCCGCCACCTACGGCATCGTGTTCCTCGGGGAGACGCCGGGCTGGCCGCACGGCGTGGCGCTCGCCTGTGTGCTGGCCGGCATCGCGCTGGCGAGCTGGCCCGGACCGCTGGCCCGCCGCGCGTGGCGCGCCAGCAGGACAGGGGCGCGCAACGCCGACTAGCCCCGAGCGGGCAAAGCGCCACCGAGTACGACGAAACCAAGTTCATGCTGGTGGTGCTCGGCCTGATCGATGTGGTGATGATCTCCAGCCTGGTTTCTCATCCCGCGCATCCCGGCGGCCAGCGCTTCATGCCACCGGATGCTCTGGTGGTTGCGGCGCGGGCAGCACGAGGCAAACCTGGAAACCGCCCCCGGGCGCATTGCGAGCGAGGCATTTGCCCCCCATGCGCTCCACCAGGCGGCTGACGATCGCCAGCCCAAGGCCACAATGGCCGTCGCCGCCGCGCGAGGTATCCAGCCGCGCGAATGGACGCATCGCCACCTCGACCTGCGCATCCGGCATGCCCTCGCCATGGTCGCGTATCACGATATGCCAGTGCTCGCCCTCCAGCCGGGTCTCGATCTGGATCGGCGGCATGCCGTACTCCAGCGCGTTGTCCACCAGGTTGGTGACCATCCGGTCCACCAGCGTGCGCGGCAACACGAACCGCGGTCCGGCGTCCAGGCGCAACTGAAACAACGCGCCGGAAAACTGCTGGCGCAGGAAGGCATCGACTTCGATGGCCGGGCCGGGGTCGGGACTCTCGTTCGCGTACTCCAGGAACTGGTTGACGATATGCGTGATCGAGTCGATGTCCTGCACAAAGCCACCGCGCTCAGCGGTGTCCGCGAGCACGTCGGCGCGCAGGCGCAGCCGGGTCAGCGGCGACTTCAGGTCGTGCGCCACGCCGGCAAGCATGACCGCCTGGTTCTCGCGGCTCTCCGCCTGCCTGCGCATCATGTCGTTGAAGGACTCGGCCAGATAGCGCAACTCGGACGGGCCCGTCACCGGAATCAGCGCCGCGCTCCCGCCATTGCCAAGCTCGCGCGCGGCACCGGCCACGCGGGCGATCGGGCGCTGCATCTGCCATGCCACGAACAGGGACAGCAGGATCGCCGCGACCAGCATGCCCGTGGTTTCAAAGACGAACGGCGGCAATGGCGGCGGCCGCATGTCCAGTGCCATGACCGCCCAGCGGGACTGCCCGGGAAGGCGCGCCCACAGGTGCGGCGGCCATGCCTGGTCCACTCGCAGCTCCGACCCCGCCGGAAGCCCTTGCCGAAGTTCGCGCAGCAGATGGCGCAAGGGCCCATGCTCTGGCAACGGGCCGGCGGCAGGCTCGGTGCCAAGGGCGGCAAGCCGGATGGCGGCGCCTGGATTGCGCTCCGCGCCGGCGCCCGGCCTCCCGTCGAGCGTGCCCAGCGCCAGCACGGTGCCCCGTGCCATGCCGTCCGCCTGGCCATGCGGGCGCAGGTGAAACATCAGCGCGGTCCAGCCCAGATGGACAATGACGAGCACGGAGACGGATAGCACCGCCATGCGCCCAAACAGCGTATTGAACGGATTCTTCATGCGTCCGGCGCTTCGTCGAGGTCGTCGGCTTCGTCGGCGCAGAACGTGTCGAGCCCGGGGACGAAGACGTAGCCGCGGCCCCGCACGGTCTGGATGTAACGAGGCACGGATGGATCCTCCTCGATCACGCGGCGCAAGCGCCAGACCGGCACATCCAGGCTGCGGTCGCGAAAATGCATGTCGGAGCCATAGAGACGGTCGTGCAGCCGGGCGCGCGAAAGCACCTTCATCGGGTGGCCGGTGAAGACCTTGAGCATGGCGAATTCCGTATCGCGCAAAGGCAGGCGCTCGCCGTCGCGCGTCAGGATGCGGGCGGAAAAATCGACGTCGAACGGGCCAAAACTGTAAGAGTGACGCTGCTCCGGCGCGCTCCCCGGGGCCTGCGGGCGGCGGTGCAGCACCGCGTGGATCCGCGCCAGCAATTCGCGCGAGCAGAAGGGCTTGGGCAGGTAATCGTCGGCGCCAAGTTCCAGGCCCGCGGCACGGTCGGCGGCATCGCCGCGCGCCGACAGGAAAATCATGGGCACATCGTCACCGCCAGCGCGCACCTCCTGCAACGCGCTCAGCCCATCCTTGCGCGGCATCATGATATCGAGCAGCACCACCGATGGCCTCTCTTGCGTGAGCCGGCGCGACAAGTCGTAGCCGTCATGCAGCACCGACACCGTCATGCCGCTCGATAGCAGGATGCGTGACAGCAGGTCACAGGCGACGGGGTCGTCGTCGACGAGAAGCACGTGAGGAGTCATGAATGTGAAGGTGCGCGCACGCTGCCGGGGCAGCGTGCGCAGGGCGTACCGGGAACAGCGGCACGCCCTTGCAGGTAGTTCTTTATGCCTGCGTGGTAACGAAGTTGCCAACAGTGCTCATCGTACCGTTGCCGCTGCGCAGGTTGGCCGAGAGCGTCTGCAGGAACGACTGCAAGGATACCGGCGATCCAGAGCTACCGGATTGCTGAAGCGCGGAAAAATCCGTCTCGAGGGTCGCGAGCGTTGTTGACGCCGGGTTGCTGGCGCTGTCCGAGCTGGCACCACTCGATGAAGTGCTGCTGGCGCCAGCTTCTTGCGCCAGGCTGGACAGATCCGAGCTGACGCTCTGGTAGTGGTGGTGATGGTGGTGATGGCCGGTTGCGGCAGCCGGCGATTGGGTTGCCTGCGCAGCATCGGTGCCGGTCGCGCTGGCTACGGTGCTGTCGGTCGTGCTGGCGGCGGTGGTGGTAGCGGTGGTAGCAGCGCTCGTGCCCTGGCTTGCGGTGGTGCCGGCTGCCTGGGCGGCAAGTGCCTGGAACAGCGCGCCGACGAACGCTTGCACTGCGTTGCCGGAGGCATCCGCGCTGTCCGTCGCGCTGGACGCGGTGGTGGTGTTGCTGGCGGCGGCGCCCGAAGCGGTGCTGGCGGAAGTGGCGGACGCCGCGGTCGTCGAGCTGTCCGTGCTGGACGACGAGGTCGTGATGCCCAACTGCGCCAACGTTTGCTGAAGTGCCTGCATCAGCGCATCGGCCGGATTGCTGACCGAGTTGCTGGTGTCGCTGCCACTGGACGCATCCTGGCTACCGCAGCTTTTGCTGGTGGACTGCGCCTGGAAAAGGCTGGACAGCGACGAGTTGCTGCCAATTGCGCTCAAGGTCATGGTCATATCTCCGTTATTGAGGAGACGCCAAGATAACCGCCGGCCCACCGCGAACATGCGCCAAGGAGAAAACGGAATCGGGGCCATTTCACCCGCCCGTAAGGCCCTGTAAGGCAAGCGTCGCAGGCAGGGGAGGAACTTCGCGCAAGGAAGCGCGCATCGGCCAGCCGTGCGCAGCGAAGCGCACCTGCGGCCCTGTCGACAGCCGCATGCAATCAGGCATCTCCCCCTCGCTAGGTGTATGATTTCGGGCTAAATTTCCCCTCGACTGTCCTCCCCACAAAAATGACTGTCATCAAACAAGAAGACCTCATCCAGAGCGTCGCCGACTCCCTGCAATACATCAGCTATTACCACCCGATGGACTACATCACCAGCCTGGGCCGTGCCTATGAGCTGGAGCAGAGTCCCGCGGCCAAGGATGCGATCGCGCAGATCCTGACCAACAGCCGCATGTGCGCTGAAGGCAAGCGCCCGATCTGCCAGGACACCGGCATCGTGACGATCTTCGTCAAGGTCGGCATGGATGTGCGCTGGGATGGCGCCACCATGGGCCTGTCGGACATGATCAACGAAGGCGTGCGCCGCGGCTACACCAACCCGGACAACGTGCTGCGCGCGTCCATCGTGAGCCCGCCCGAGGGTGGCCGCAAGAACACCAAGGACAACACCCCGGCCGTGATCCACTACGAAGTGGTGCCGGGCAACACGGTGGATATCCAGGTGGCGGCCAAGGGCGGCGGCTCGGAGAACAAGTCGAAGTTCGTCATGCTCAACCCGTCCGACTCCATCGTCGACTGGGTGCTCAAGACCGTGCCGACCATGGGCGCTGGCTGGTGCCCGCCGGGCATGCTGGGCATCGGCATCGGCGGCACCGCCGAGAAGGCCATGGTCATGGCCAAGGAATCGCTGATGGACCCGATCGACATCCAGGACGTGATCGCTCGCGGCCCGCAGGATTGGATCGAGGAAATGCGCGTCGAGCTGTACGAGAAGGTCAATGCGCTGGGCATCGGCGCGCAAGGCCTGGGCGGCCTGGCCACCGTGCTGGACGTCAAGATCATGGGCTACCCCACCCACGCTGCCTCCAAGCCAGTGGCGATGATCCCGAACTGCGCGGCCACCCGCCATGTGCACTTCACGCTGGACGGCAGCGGCCCGGCCAAGCTCGAAGCGCCTGACCTGTCGGCCTGGCCGAAGGTCGAGTGGGCACCAAACACCGAGACCTCCAAGCGCGTCGACCTGAACACGCTGACGCCGGCGGAAGTCGCCTCGTGGAAGCCGGGCCAGACCCTGCTGCTCAACGGCAAGATGCTGACCGGCCGCGACGCCGCGCACAAGCGCATCGCCGACATGCTGGCCAAGGGCGAAAAGCTGCCGGTGGACTTCACCAACCGCGTGATCTACTACGTGGGCCCGGTCGATCCGGTGCGCGATGAGGCCGTCGGGCCGGCAGGTCCCACCACCGCTACCCGCATGGACAAGTTCACCGAGATGATGCTGGCCGAAACCGGCCTGATCTCGATGATCGGCAAGGCCGAGCGCGGCCCGGTGGCGATCGAGGCCATCAAGAAGCACAAATCTGCCTACCTGATGGCAGTCGGCGGCGCGGCCTACCTGGTGGCCAAGGCTATCCGGCACGCCAAGGTGGTCGGCTTCGAAGACCTGGGCATGGAAGCCATCTACGAGTTCGACGTCAAGGACATGCCCGTGACGGTGGCCGTGGACAGCGAAGGCACCTCGGTGCACAAGACCGGCCCCGCCGAATGGCAAGCCAAGATCGGCAAGATCCCGGTCGCTGCGCTGTAACACGCGCCACGCCGTGACAGCAATGCTGTCTGCAAAAGCCGGGTCATCCGACCCGGCTTTTTGCTACCTGACCTTTTGATTGCCTCGACCCCTCCTGTGAACAACGCACCCATTGGCATCTTTGATTCCGGCCTCGGCGGCCTGTCCGTGTTGCGCGAAATCCGTGCCCTGCTCCCGCAGGAATCGCTGATCTACGTAGCCGACTCGAAGTACGCGCCCTATGGCGAGAAGCCCGAGCATTTTGTCGAGGCGCGCACGCTGCAGGTTTGCGAATGGCTGGTGGCACAGGGCTGCAAGGCCCTGGTGATCGCCTGCAACACGGCGACCATGCATGCGGTGCAAACGCTGCGCGAAAAGCTGGCGCTGCCGATCATCGGCGTCGAGCCCGGCCTGAAACCCGCCGCCGCTGCCAGCCGCAGCAAAGTGGTTGGCGTGCTGGCCACGGGTAACACATTGAAGAGCGCAAAGTTCGGCCGGCTGCTTGCCTCCTTGGAAGGCGAGAGCCGCTTCCTCTGCGAGGCTGGCGTCGGGCTGGTGCCGCTGATCGAGCAAGGCGATGTGGATGGCCCGGCCGTGCGCGAGAAACTCACCACCTACCTGACGCCCATGCTCGAGGCCGGCGCCGATACGCTGGTACTTGGCTGCACCCACTACCCCTTCCTGTCGGACACCGTGCGTGAACTGGTGGGCGATCGTTTGACGCTGGTCGATACCGGTGACGCGATCGCGCGGCAACTTCGGCGCAAGCTGGCCGAGCACGACATGGCTGCGAGCGCCGACGCGGTGCCCAGCGACCGCTACACCTCGACCAAGGATGCCGCCCATCTGCGCGCCATGGCCGCGGCGCTGCTGCATGTGGACGCGCCCGCGGAAACCCTGGTGATCGAGCCCGCGCCGGCATTCGACTGAGGCGTCGCCTCCTGCTTCAGGTCATTGCAGGAACCCCAGCGGCCGGCGCTGCCGCACGTCCGGCTTGACAGCATGTTCCTGGCGCAACTGCGCCAGGAACTCGTCTGGCGTGAGCGTCTCGCCGAGCAGCACGCACTGACGCTTGACAGTAGCGAAGTCGCCCGGCGTCAGGCAATCCATCTTCGCCAGCTCCTCGCGCATGGTTGCGTCCATGCGCTGCGGTTCGGCATCCAGCGCTTCCTCGACGAACATCGCCATGCGTTGCTCGGGCTTGAGCGGCAAGAAACGGATCTTGAACGAGAAACGACGCAGCGCCGCCTCGTCGATCCGCTCGAACAGGTTGGTGGTGCATACGAAGATGCCGTTGAAGCGCTCCATGCCCTGAAGCATCTCGTTGACCTCGGACACCTCGTAGTTGCGCACGGCGTTCTGCCGGCTTTGCATGAAGCTGTCGGCTTCGTCGAGCAGCAGGATGGCGCCGTCCTCCTCCGCGCGCGCGAACATCGCCGCGATCTGCTGTTCGGTCTCCCCCACGTACTTGCTCATCAGGTCGGAGGCGCGCCGGATCATCAGCGGCTGCTCGAGCGCGGCCGCGATGTGCTCGGCCAGCGCGGTCTTGCCGGTGCCCGGGGGACCATAGAAACACAAGGTGCCGCGCTGCCGTGCCTTGAGCGCCTGCACGATCTTGCCGACCTCGTAGCGCGTCTCCAGGTTCAGGTAATCCAGGCGGTAGTGCGTCACCACCGGGCGCCCTTCCACCTCCGGGCGCAAGCCCATGGCGCGGTCGGCATGGTCAAGCTGCCGCAATATCAGCGCCTCCACCGGCTCGGCCACGCCCGAGCCCGCCAGTTGCACGAAGCGCGCGGCCGATTGCACCTGCGCCGGTGTCAAGGTCTTGCGCGCGGCCAGCGACGCAATAAAGGCGTCGCTCACGTCCAGCGTGCCCAGGTGCTTGCGAATGATGTTCTCGCGCACCAGCGGGGGCGGGATCTTCAGCTCCAGGTGAAACTGGAAACGGCGCAGATAGGCCGGGTCAATCTGGCGAATCGAGTTGGAGATCCAGATCACCGGCACCGGGTTCTGCTCCAGCGTCTGGTTGACCCAGGCCTTGCCGTTCACCGAGCCGCGCGGGTCCTCCTGGCCAAACAGGCTGGTGAGCTCGCGCGCGCTGCCCGGGAACACATCCTCGACTTCATCAAACAGCAAAGCCGTGCGCGGGCGGCCACGCAGGAACGCCTGCGACACCTGAAGCGAGCGATAGCGATCCTTGCCTGACAAGCTGTTGCCGTCGCGGTCCAGGCAGTCCACTTCGTACAACTCGCAGCCAGCCTCGCGCGCCAGCAGCCGCGCGAACTCGGTCTTGCCGGTGCCGGGTGGGCCGTAGATCAACACGTTGACGCCGCAGGCATGCTGCTGTGTGGCGTTGGCCAGCAGCGCCGACAGGTAGCGCGCATCGGTCTCGACGTGCGGATAGTCGCCGGTGCCAAGCGTGGGGGCCGCCGCAGGGCGCGTGAACACCGCCATCATCTCGGCTTCGTTAGCGTAGTTGCCAAGCAGGACATGCAACAACCGATCCGACAGGCGCATCAGGTCACCCAGATCGGTCACGCTGTTCTCGGGCAGGGGCTGCTCGATCAGGTTAAGCGTCTCCAGGCGCGAGCCGGGCCGCAGCGAGGCCGCCACCGCGGCCGGACTTGCGCCGGTCAAGCCCGCGAGGATCTGGAAGGCCTCCTGGCTGTGCGCTACCTTGCAGTCCACCATCACCGCGCGCAGGTCGCGCTTGTATTTTGCGAGCGCCGCATACAGCAACAGCTTGCGCTCGTGCTCGGGCAAATCCAGCACATGGCTGAGCATGTCGATGTTACGCACCAGCAGCACGCGCTCGCCATCCAGCCGCTCTGCCAGCGCTGCCGCCGACGCATCGAACACGGCGAACATATCCTTGGCGTGATGCTTGACGTACTCATCCAGGTAGTAGAACAGCGCGCTCTCATCGAAGGCGCTGTTCCATTGCCCGTGCCGCTCCAGGAATTCTTCGGGCGTGAGGCGCGCAGCGCCTTTCCAGGCCGGCATATCGGCGCAGCGCGCGGCAAGGAAACGCTGGACGCGCAACACCACGCCGTACGGCCACACCATCTCCTGTGCGCTGACCGTCAGGATGTCGTTGATATTGCTGCGCAGGTTGAATCTGGGCCCCAGCGAGCACACGACCCGCAGGGCGAACTGGGCGCACATCCAGTCGAGCGCGGAGGTGCATGGCGAGCCGGCCGCAGCACGCAGGAGGGTCGAGCGGTCGTCTTCGGCGAAACGGGTGAAATCCATGGCCTGGTCCTCTCGCACGGGGGGCGCCGCGGCCGGCGCGGCGAAATACTCGAACGGCTCGAACGGCTCGAATGATTCGTCTTTTTCCTATGCTAGCGCGCTTTGTGGCAGATCGGGCATTGCCGGCAACCCTGTGCCGTGCGAGAGCGCGCATTTTGTCGCAGCCGCGGGAAGGTATCGCCAAATCGGCGTATAAAGGCGGCTGCGCGGCAGCGATTCAACGCATTGCGCAAAATGCCACCAAATAAGAATCATTATCGTTTATACTGGCGACCTGACACGCTGCCTCGAGAGCGGCGCTCCCACCGGCATCACTGTTGAAGGAGCATTTATCATGGAATTGCTGCTTAGCTTGCTGGTCGGTTGTGGCATCTCGCTGATCCTGTTCTATCGCAAATAGGCCCTATCGCTAATAAAGCCGGCGCCGCGCCAATTCGCCGACATCTGCTGTTTTCTCATGTTCGATCAACGTTTTTTCAAGATCACGCTTGCCGTCCTGCTGTTCCACGTCGGCCTGCTCTACCTGATCCAGAGCGGGCTGGGGCGCAAGATCACGGAGGCCGTGATCTCGCCGGAAGTCGTCGCGCGCATCATCCCGCTCGAGCCGCCCCAGAAGCCCGCCGTCGAGACGCCAAAGCCCAAACCGGAAACCCCGCCCAAGCAGGTGAAGGTCACCGCACCCAAGCCTGCACCGCCGCAACCGCGCCCCACGCCGACGCCGGTGGCATCGCTGCCGCCCACGCCCAATGCCGTGGAAGCACCGCTCGCGC